>JBGPHQ010000019.1:0-12016 GCA_041484505.1 Patescibacteria group bacterium | reverse complement strand
GTTGCGACCGCCTGGCCGGCGTTGGCGGGCCCGAAAACCGTGGACGCGACTGCGCCGCCGTTTCTTTGGTTGGTAGGTTCTTTTCGGCATATCGCCTCAGGGGTTTTGATTAATGGGTCTTGTGTTGGGGATTGCCCGCTTACTTGTCTCCGGTGGTTTATGGGGGCAGGCCACAAAGCCCAGCTATTGTACCAGCGGAAAGCTCATTGGTCAACGCCAGGAGCGGTCCCTGTTGAGATAAACAAGTTATCCACAGGTAGTCAACAAAATATCAACTTTTTGGCTAACTACAGGCATTTTTCGGGGGTGTGGATTGTGGTATCATGTGTGTCCATGCTGGTTTTTAGAAAAAATTTATGACCAATGATCAGCTTTGGCAAACCGCCCTCGGTGAGCTTGAGTTGTTGATTAGTAAGGCGAATTACACGACCTGGTTTAAAAATACTTTTATCGCCGACGTCTCCGATTCCGCGGTGGTGGTGGGCGTGCCAAACGGCTTTACTAAGGCCTGGTTGGAAAGCAAGTATCATTCCGCTATTCAAAAGGCGGTCCAAAACGCATTACAGCGACCGCTGGGGCGGGTTGATTATCGCGTTGAGGCGCGCCATACTGACTCAGCTCGGTCAACGGGGTCAACTAAGCCGAACACAGCGAGCACGACCCCGACCCAGGCGCAAAAAGGTGGTCTTGATATCCGCTACACCTTCGATACGTTCGTGGTCGGCAAGGGAAATGAGTTGGCGCACGCCGCCGCGCTGGCGATTGCCGAAAACCCTGGCAAGGTTTACAACCCGCTGTTTATTTACGGCGGGGTCGGGCTAGGAAAAACCCATTTGATGCAAGCGGTCGGACACGCCCTGTTGGCGCGCGACCCCGCGAGGCGCGTATTGTATGTCTCCTCCGAGCGTTTTACTAATGAATTTATTCAGGCCGTTTCGCATGGCGGCGGCGAAAAATTTAAATCTTTTTATCGCGGGGTTGATTTGCTCCTAATCGACGACATTCAGTTCCTGTCCGGCAAAGAAGGGACTCAGGAAGAGTTTTTTCACACCTTTAATGCCCTGCACCAAGCAAACAAACAAATCGTCATCACTTCCGACCGCCCACCGAAATCAATTGCGGCCCTGGAGGCCCGGCTGGTGTCGCGTTTTGAGTGGGGGATGATCGCCGATATTGCCCAGCCCGACCTCGAAACCCGCATCGCTATTCTGCGGGCCAAGTGTCGCGACAAAAACATTTCGGTCCAACCGGAAATCTTACAATATATTGCCGGCACGGTGCAAAGCAACGTCCGTGAGCTAGAGGGGGCGCTTAACCGGCTGATGGCCTACGCCCAATTAAATCACGCTGAGCCAACCCTGGACAGCGCCAAAACACTGTTAAAGTCTTTGTCGCAGGGGGGCAAGCGTGGGGGCTTAACCCCCAAACAGTTGGTGGCCTCGGTGGCCCAATATTATGACGTGGCAATTGAAGATCTGCTGGGCACCAGCCGGAAAAAAGAGCTGGTTGAGCCGCGACAAATATCGATGTATCTCCTGCGCGAAGAGCTCCATTCGTCGTTTCCCTCCATCGGACATGAGTTGGGCGGTCGCGATCACACCACCGCCATGCACGCTTGTACAAAAATCGCGGCCCAGGCCAATGAGGACGAAAAACTAAAACAAGACTTGGTGCTTATTCGCCAGCGGCTCTTTGGGAATTAACTGCGGACACCGTCGGGACAACCCGGTGGTTATCCGAGGATAAGTGTGTGGCCTGGTGTCTAACGACCTGTTACTAATTTTCACCGATTCTGGGTCGTCCGCCGCTTGTCCCCTTTCGATCACTGGCCGTCCTCAGTCTGGCTGTTGACAATAAATATGGTTTGCTTCGGTTGGGGCGGCCACTTGCCGGTTTTCCCCCTCCGCCCACAGCCATTACTATTACTACTAATTTAATCAACTATTTTATACCGTATGAAATTCACCTGCACCCAAGAAAACCTGACTCGCGGTTTATCCGCCGTTAGTCGGGTCGCGAGCAAAAGCGCGGTGCTGGCTATTTTAAACAACGTTTTAATAATCGCCGAGGATGGGCGAGTTCAACTACAAACCACCAACCTTGAATTAGCGATCATCGTCACGATTCGGGCTAAGGTCGAAAAACCCGGTCGGTATACGGTCCCGTCACGCCTATTAACCGAGTTTATTTCCTTATTAGGAAACGAACGGGTAACTATGGAAATGGTCGGCGGCGGTCTAAAAATTGTTTCCGGCCACTCACAAACCACGATCAAGGGCACGGCGGCGGAAGACTTTCCGCTCCTCCCGGCTCACGAAGCGCCAACCACGACCACCGTTCCTGCCAACACCTTTCGGCAAGCCCTAGAGGGGGTAATTTTTGCCGCCGCCAACGACGAGTCGCGACCGGAAATATCCGGCACCCTGCTAGTGTTACACGGTAATCACTGTGTTGTCGCCGCGACCGACAGCTATCGTTTAGCTGAACAACGGATTACCACCCTCTCGGCCGTGAACGAGGACCGGCGAGTAATAATTCCGTCGCGATCGGCCCAAGAATTGTTGCGCCTCACCCCGGACGACAACACGGTGGTAACGATGCATTTCGGCGACGATCAGGCCCGGTTTATTTTGCCGGACACGGAAATTATTTCACGCGTAATCGAGGGCCAGTACCCGGACTACCAGCAAATTATTCCCACCACCTGGCAAACCAAAATAACCTGTGAGCGCGAGGAATTAATTAACAACGTTCGCGCCGCCAGCCTATTCTGTAAATCGGGGATTAATGATTTAACCCTGACCATTGATCCGGCGGCCAAGCAAGTGCGACTCAGCGCCGCCAACACCCAACTCGGGGAACATGAGGCCACCCTACCAGCGGACATTGAGGGCCAGCCCACCAGCATTGTTTTTAACTATCGCTATTTATTAGACGGCGCCCAAAGCCTGGGCGGCCGGACCCTAGCCTTCCAGCTCCAAGATCACAGCGCGCCCGGCGTGCTCCGTAACCCGGACCGCGCCGATGCGTTATACTTACTAATGCCCATTCGGCAATAATCAATGGAGCCGATCGGAAAGCTAATAAATCAACACCGCGGGGAAGGGGCGGCCTTTTCGGCGGCCCAGGTGGTTGGTATCATCAACACGGTGATTAATAAAGACTTGGGTTGGTCGCCAGCCGACGCGCAAGCGACAAGTTTTTCCGGCGGCACGGCCACCATCCGCGTCGCGCACGGCGCGATCGCTGCCCGGCTCCATCAGCAAGCCGCAGAAATAATTCAGTCCGCCAATGACGCCTGTCGCCGGGCCCACAGCCCGGGCCGGGTCGAACAAATATTTACCCGCCTGGGCCAACAACCGTAACCGTCAGGGCGTCACTGGTGGTAACCTGGCCACGCGGGTTTTTTATGGTGGCCAGTAACTGGTACGACCCCGGCCCGGTGGTGGGCCAGGTCAGTGTCACGCTTTGATCGCTCGGCGCATCGACCGAACTTAGCACGGTGGTCGTGCCGTCGGCGTTTTTGGTGAGCAAGGTCACGCTGGCCACCCCCGCCGGATCGTAGGCCACCACCTGCACGTTGTGTGGGAAGTTGGTAGCTAGAATTTTTTCTTTCGGCGCGGGCGAGGTGAAGTAGACCGTGGGCACGCCGCCCGGCAGTAAATTAAATCTGACGATGGCGCTGGCGCCAGTCCCGGCCGCATCGGTCACGGTCGCCGCCAGGGTGTGAAAACCGCTGGTCAGCGACGACAGATCGATGGTTGCGCCGTATGGCGCGGTCGTAGTGGACGCCGCGCTCGCTCCGTCGACTGCGTACTGGACCGAAGCGACGCCGGCCGGTGACGAGGCTTCGACCCCAACCGATAACGTCTGGCCAGACACAGTGGCGTTGGCTAGCGGCGTAATAAAAGTTATCGTCGGCCCGGCGACCGGCGCGCCCGTGCGCAACGAACAACTTTCTAGGCCCGGGTTAGTCGCGACATACCCGTTTTTTTTGGCCCAGGCCTGAACCGGAGCCTCCCACCGCTTAAACATCGGATCGGCGGCGGGATTGCCCGGCGGCGGGCCGCTGGGGTCGTCCCGGTTGAGGTAATACAGAATCGTGTGAACCTCTTTGATCGTGCGCTGGACGACGAACTCAGCCGGCCAAGACGCTAAACAGCTGTCCGGAATTTGTTTGCCGGTGACGGCATCGACCGAAATCGGCACGCTACCGGGCAACTTGCCCCGTAAAACAGGTTTAGTCGCGACCACCGGCTTGGGCTTAGTGAACCTTTCGATCGGACTGTCTTTTAGCGCGCGATCCATAAAATTGTGCCAGATCGGGGCGGCGACCACCACCCCGTCGGAGCCAGCCCGCATCGGCGAGTAATCGTTATTCCCCACCCAAACGCCGGCCGCCAGAGACGGCGTGAACCCCAGCGTCCAACCATCGCGGTTATCATTGGTGGTGCCGGTTTTAGCCGCGACCGGGCGCGACCCAAGCGTTAACGAGTTTTTAGCGCCGAAAACAAAAGCCCGAGCATTGTTATCGGTCATCACATCGACCACCTCGCGCACCGGCTCGGAATCAACTGCGCGCGACGGCTGGGGCTGATATTGTTCCAGCACCTTACCACCCCGGTCCTCAATTCGCAAAATCATGGTGGCGGGATTGCGCATGCCGTCATTAGCCAAAACCGAAAACGCACTAACGTGTTCAATCAACTTCACGCCGCCGCCGCCGATGGCCAACGCCAGCCCCACCTTGTTGTGGTCGATGGTGGTATAGCCCAACCGATCCGCCAAGTCGAGCACGTTGGGCAGGCCGGCCAAGTAAAGGGTTTTAACCGCCGGTATATTCAACGAGCCGGCCAGCGTTTGGCGCATCTTTAGGGGCCCATGTTCCTTGAGATCATAGTTATTGGGCGCAAAATCCTTACCCGAGCCGTCCGGGCCGAAATTAGTTTTTAGGTCGAACAACATGGTGTCGGGCGAATAACCTTTTGTAAAAGCGGTCAGGTAAACAACCGGCTTAAAAGACGACCCGGGGTTGCGAACCGCGGTGGCGACGTTAAAGTTGCCGTCATGAGCGGTGTCAAAAAAGTCACGCGACCCGACCATGGCCAAAACCTGGCCAGTTTTTGGGTCAACCGCCACCAGCGCGGCGTTATCGGCGTGGTGATTCTTTTCATTTTTGGCCGCGCCGGCGGTCACCTCCTCTTCAGCGATGGTTTGAAGTTTCGGATCGAGCGTCGTCACCACCCGCAACCCGCCGCGCTCAACCAGGGTGTCGCCATATTTTTGAACCAACTGATCGCGGATGGTAAACACAAAATGCGGAGCCTTAATCGGGTCGCGGGACGGACTGAGTCGCGCCAAAATATCAACCGCCTTGGCGGCGTCGGCCTGGGCCTGATCGACGACGCCGTCCTTGACCAGCTCGCTTAGCACCAACCGCTGTCTGGCCACCAAATCCTGACGATGAATGCCGTTGGGCGAGTAGTAGGTCGGCGCCTTGACCATCGCCGCTAACAAAGCCGACTCGGCCAGATCAAGATCCTTAGCGTGTTTTCCAAAATATGCTCCGGCCGCCGCTTCAATGCCGTAATTGCTTGAGCCATACGGGATTTCGTTGAAATATAGTTTTAGTATTTGATCTTTAGTAAACCGCTGTTCGATCTGGTAAGACAAGATTATTTCCTTGGCCTTGCGGATATACGACTTGTCGTTGGTTAAAATAGAGTTTTTTACGAGCTGTTGCGTAATAGTCGATCCGCCCTGCGCCTTCCGACCACTTAAAATGTCAACAAAAATTGCGCGGAGCAAGCCACGAATGGAAATTCCGCCGTGTTGGTAAAATGTTTTGTCTTCAATACTTAGCGTCGCCTTAATTACGAACGGCGAAATATCTTTCAGGTCAATCACCGTTCGTCGCTGATCACCATGAACGTCGTACAACAAAGTTGATCCATCACGGGCGTATATTTTGGTGCTTTGGGCGACGGCCCGTCCGCTAATATTGTTGGGATCGGGCAAATCCTGGGAGACCCAGGCGGCGAAGGCGACCGTCGAGATGGCGCCCACCAATACCAACAAGGCCCCGGCCTGCCATAATCGGCGCCGCCAGCGGTGCGCCGCTGGCGGCCGACCCGGAAATGACCGGCGGGCCGCAATAGTCGACCGTTCAACCCGGTGAGGCGCGGCAGATGGGGCGGGGCGATGAGGGGTGATAATTCTCATTTCAACCCTGTTATTCTACGCCATTTTTGCTATAATTTCAAGACCAAACCCCATCCTTATGACCGACCAAAACAACGAACTGCTCGACCGCGGCGTCGCTGAAATCATTGAGCGCCGCAGTTTGGAAACCAAGCTCAGGCGCCATAAACCACTCCGTGTTAAATTCGGCATCGACCCGACCGGCTACCAGCTACACCTCGGCCACGTCGTGCCGCTCCGAAAACTGCGGGCCTGGCAAGACGCCGGTCACCAAGCAGTGCTAATAATTGGCGACTACACGGCCCAAGTCGGCGACCCCAGCGGCCGCGACAAGACCCGAAATGCTCTGTCGGCCGAGCAAACAAAAAAATTTGCGGCCACCTATCTTGATCAAGTCAGCCGCGTGATCGATCTAAAGCGGGCCGAGGTTCGATACAACAGCGAGTGGTTCGACCGATTTACGGCCGCCGATTTCCTGAAACTAATGATGTCGGTCAGCGCCAATCAGCTCTTAACCCACGAAACATTCCGCCGCCGTTTAGACCGCGGGCTACCGCTCGGGTTGCACGAACTAACCTACCCGTTGCTGCAGGGGTACGACTCGGTCGCGGTCAAAGCCGATATCGAGCTGGGCGGAACCGATCAAAAATTCAGCCTCCTCACTGGCCGCGACGTGCAGGCCGCCTACGGCCAGGACAAACAAGATGTTTTGTTGTTTGACTACCTGCTCGGCCCCGACGGCAAAGAGAAAATGAGTAAGACGGCAGGTAATATTATTGCCATTGAAGACGCTCCGAACGAGATGTACGGCAAGGTGATGTCGATCCCAGATCGGCTGATACTACCCTATTTTACCCTGGCCACCGATGCGGCGAGCGAGGTGTTAGCCGAGACCAAGAAAGAACTGCGCGGCAAAAAAACAAACCCGCGCGACCTAAAAGCCAGGCTAGCTAAAACTATTGTCACCCAGTACCACGGCGAAAAAGCGGCCACCGAAGCCGAATTTGAATTTACTCATATCCACCGCCGGAAGGGCCAGCCCAGCGCTATGCCCACGATTGAGGTGCGGGGTGGCGAACATTCGATCTTGAACCTGTTAGTCAACCACAAACTAGCCCTGAGCCGATCGGAAGCCCGCCGCCTAATCGAACAGGGCGGCGTCAAAATCGATCAACGTAAAATTACCGATTGGGAACAAACGATTGTCGCCATCGACGGCGCGGTCCTTCAGGTTGGTCGGCGCAAATTCGTCAGGCTTTTTGTCCGGCCTTAAAAACCTGACGGTAAAAAACCGCCGCTTCTTCCGGGGTGACCGTGTTGACGACTAGCCGTGACCCCAGCTCAACCCCGGCCCAGACGTCCCGTCGCGGCGCGATCCGCAAGTACATATGTTCGCGTTTGTCACCGACGACCTGGTGTAAATAGTAGTTATATGGCAGTCCCTCCTGGCCCACCCGGGTCAGGATCGTTTTTAAATAGTGGGCCATTTCTTTCAATTCCCCGTCGTTGAGCAGACTGACGTTGTCCACCCGCCGCCAGGGCATAATCCAGGCCTCGTAGTTGTAGAGCGAGGCGTAAGGTGTTAAGGCGCAAACGTATTTTCCCGAAGCGATCCAGCGCGGGCCGTTTTCTTCGCGCAGGAGCAGGTCGCTGTAATAATCGCGGTTATGTTCAATCCGATAACCCTCGGCTCGTTCGCGCCGGGTGATGATATGCGGCGGGACGTACTGCGAGGCGAAAATCTGCGAGTGGGCATGGTTGATTGAAGCCCCCGCCACGCCGCCGTTGTTTTTGAAAATAAGGATGTATCTAATCTTCTGGTCGCGCTGTAAAACCTTGATGCGGCGACCATAAACCCGCAACAACTCGGTCAAATGACTAACCGGGAGGGTTGACAACTCAACCCCGTATCGCGGCGTCTCCACCACCACCTCCTGATAGCCATAGGCCTTAGGATTGTCGGCGCTAACGACCGGATAGATATTTCGTAAAACCTTAATCCGCCAGTTTTTTTGGCCGCCGACAGTCATAATGGCGTGAACATTCTTTAGATTGGCCGGTGAAAAAGTGTCAGCTTTTTGGGCCACTGACTTTGTTTGTTCCCGGTTAATATCATGCGGGCGCCGCGCCCGCCCGGGGGCAATGATGACCTGGCGATCGTGAACATAGTCCTCGCGGATTTCTGATGGCGGGGTGGCCGATAGGGGCAGGCTAGTGGGGGTGGGCGACATGGTCGTAGAGGCGTTGGTAAGCTCGGGCGGAACGACGCCAGGAGAAGTCTCCGGACATCGCGCGTTGACGGGCTGAGTTCATTGTATCCGGTTGGCGGTAGATTCGCAAAGCGTCCCGGACGGTCGCGGTCAGGGCCGTCGCGGTGGCCGGACCAAACACCAGGCCGGTGCCGGCGCGATATTTTCTTAGGTCCCGGACGGTATCATGGAGCCCGCCAGTGTCCCGGACAATCGGCAGGGTCCCGTACCGCATGGCCACCATTTGTCCCAGACCACACGGCTCAAATCGGGACGGCATCAGGAAGAAATCACTGGCGGCGTAAATACACCGGGCCAGCCGCGCGTCGAATTTAACTATTACCCGACAGTGTCTGGCGTATGGCTTGATCGCGGCAATTGTTAGTTGTTCAATCTCCGGCACACCGCTACCCAGGACGACCAGCTGACCGCCCGCCTGAACGATGGCCGGCACGCTGGCTGGCAACAAGTCCACCCCCTTCTGCGATGTTAATCGTCCGATTAGTCCAAACAATGGCCCATCCGCTAGCGGCAACCCAAGCTCCGACAGCAGAGCCCGTTTATTGGCCAACTTGCCAACCGCGGCTGTGTCCGAGCTGTACCGCGCGGAAATCCTGATGTCGGACGACGGGTCAAACGAGCGAACATCAATACCGTTTAAAATACCGGTGACTCCGCCGGGACGGGCGGCGCAGTCGGCGGACAAACCAGCCCCATACTCCGGCGTTAAAATTTCCTGGGCATAATTCGGACTGACCGTATTAACCGCGGCGGCGTTCCGAATACCGAGCTGTAATAAATTAAGATCACCCGACCCATCACGATATTTAAGCGACGCCGTTTCATTACCGGCGAGGCCCAGCCAACTGAAAACTTCGGCCGCCGACCACTTACCCTGCCCCTCCAGGTTATGGATCGTTAGCACGGTCGGGGGGGCGGCAGGGGGCACCAGCGACAATAGGGCCGGAATAGCCGCGGTGTGCCAATCATGGCAGTGCAAAACAGTCGGCGACCAACCAAGTTGGGACCAGGCATGACTGGCGGCCCAGGAAAAAAACAGATAACGCTCCTGCGCTAAACGCATGCCGCCCGGGCCACCGTGTTCATAGTAAATCGCGTTACCGACGAACATTCCGGGCGCATCAAGCAGATAAAGCGGCACCGCAGTCCCCGGCAGGCGGGACAATTCCAAACTAACACTTACCAGCTGACCCTGCCAGGGCACAGCCAAATTTCCAACCTGTTTCAGATCGGTCAACAGGCGGGTATCAATGGCGCCGTATTTCGGGATCAGGATGCGCACCTCGTCGCCAAGCTCCATCAGGGCCGATGGCAACGCCCCCACCACATCGGCCAACCCCCCGACCTTGATGAGCGGCGCGGCTTCGGAGGCGATGAATAGAATTCGCTGAGCGCTCATAAGGACAAAATGGGCCGTCCGGCGCCGCGACGCAATTGCTCAGCCCCAGATTCAATGATAGTTAACAGCCGTTGAATAATCCAACGCACGTCAGGTGACGGCCGCTGATGATGATTGGCGGTGAACTGTAGGAATTCAGCCGCGGTTCGGACCTGGTAGGCGGCGAAGAGATTGGCGGTTTCACGGCTGAGGCTGTCAACCGGTCGGTTGAAGTAAGCCGTTAAAAAAGCTGTTTGTAACCGGGCGATATCAGGCCGACTGAAATACTGTTTTAGCGCGACATCAAGATGAATTATAAACATGGCCGGGTCGGCCAGCGGATGACCGGCGTAACTTTCACTAAAATCTATCAGGGCGAAAGTATGATGCGGGCCAAGAATAGCATTGGCCAAATGTGGATCACCGTGAACTAGCGATCGTGGCTGGCGGCTAGCGACCTGTAACAGGCGATTGACCAGGGGAATAGCGGCGCCAATCGCCCGCCGATAGGTTGGCGCCAGGCGCGAAAACTTCGCGGCCGACAACACCAGAGTGCGCCGTTTGCCAACCCGCGCCGGTAAGCGGTGAAATTTCTTAAGCCAGCCAGCAGTTTGGCGCATAATAGTCATGAGCGTCCTGACGGTCAGCCGACCAGCCTCAAGCTCGTCACGCACGCGCCGCCCGGGAAATGATTCATACACCAACAGTTTGTATGGTTCCGAATATAACAACGGCCGCGGCGCGCCATATTGGCCGGGCCCGAAACCATGTCGTTGGAGGAAACATAAAAACTGATAAATAGTCTGACTTCCCCCGCCAGCATCATAATTTCCAAACAGCGTCAGTTGATTAGTTTTTTGATGGGCGGCTTTAGCGCGGACGGTTATTCGAACCACGCCGCGGCCGGCCTGCACCGATCCGAGCGGACGCAAATTGACGTTAGTGATATAACGCCAGGTCGGGAAAGCCCGCTTCAAATGCGGCCACAAAAAAACCCGGGCGGCCTCAGGATCACTGATCAACTTGATGGTGGCTAGGGGCATAACAATCGCCAGCGAACTATGTGTCGCCGGTAATATCCCCCTTTTTCGATTCGAGTTCGGTAATCCGATCGCGCAATTGAGCGGCGCGCTCGTATTCTTTGTTTTTGGCCGAGGCCAGCATTTGTTTGGTCAGGTTGCGAACCATGCTCTCGAATTCGGCCAGGGGAATATGCGGCAGTTCACGGGTAATGCGCTGGGTCACATCTTCATCCGAAGCTTTAATCCGTTCGGAAATCTTATCAGTCCGTTGCCACTCGAAGGCCGTGAAGACAATCTGCTGATAAAGTTCTTGCGCCCGGGCCCGATCGGTGTCAGCCGCGACCGGGTTATTAATGACCACATCTTTTAACTCCTTGGCCCCGCTTTCCATCATCTCAATGCTCCACCACGGGCTGGCCGAAGCCCACCAGTATTGATCGGAGTAAATAGCCCGATCAAGTGCGTGGCGGATATGGCTATAATGCGGGTTTGCGGCCGGGAGTTTAGCCACTGAAGCGATCGCTAAATCGGTCAGTTCCCATTGCATCCGGTGAATTTCGTTTGTTTCATCATGCCAGCGCGAGAACGGCGTTTTTTGCTCGAGGTCTTTTTTCATTAAAGCCCAGCTTGAGGATAACGGATCAACCGTTTGCCGCTTAGTTATTCGTTGTCGCAATTCGGACAGCGTGACCGATTCTAATTCTGGCGCCGTGTACATCTCAAACAGCAACGCATCGAGTCCCGGTCGATGGTGGCCGAAGGTTTCACCGTCCATGGCGGTTAACAAGTACTCGTTCGAATGGACGCGGTCGCCCAGGAGTTTGAGCAACATGCCGGCCGAGAAAACACTGACGCCCACCTCAGCCGACAAAATTCGAAAACTGGCGTCGCGCTCACGGAAGAAAATGGAAAAATCGCCGCCGCCCTGCAACGTGTAAACGGTGTCCCAGTGAATAGTGTGCATTTGTCCGTTGAAGGCCAACTCGTCGATGATCAGCCATTCAAAACCCATATCCCGCACCACCTCGGCCACCTTTCGGTTGTATCCCATCTCCGGCGGGAAAAACCCTTGCGGGTTATAGACCGCGCCGAAAAAATGACGATTGGTTTCGGTATTTAATTCAATCTGCCGTCGAATTTCATTG
>JBGPHQ010000018.1:0-12227 GCA_041484505.1 Patescibacteria group bacterium | reverse complement strand
TCGGGCGGCGCCCCGGCCACGGCGGTCGGTTGGCCTCTTTGGTTTATCAAAAAAAGTTCCGGATGCGCCCAAACATCGACGCTGTCGTGGCGGACGAAAAACGGCAAGTCGCCGATAATCTTGATGCCCCGCCGATTGGCATAACGGCGCACCGCGGCCCATTGCACCGCCCACAGCCACTGCGCATAGGCGTGGAGTTGCATTTGCTTTTTCAACCGGGCGTCCAAATTCCGCCGAGCCAGGCGCGGCCGCCGCCACTTCGCTTCCCAGGTCCACCATGGGCGTTGTTGGTGGCGATCCTTGAGGGCTTGAAACAAAATAAAATCATCGAGCCACCGGGCCTGAACCCTACAAAATGACCGGAATTTATCAGGCTGACTGCTTTTAACTTGGCTAGTGAAATACCGATATGAGGCGCGGACCATTTGCCATTTAGTTCGGAAAACGCGACGGTATGACACCGCTGGGGTAGCCGCGCGCCGCGAATGATAACTTGACGGTAACAGGCCGTTTCTTTTCAGCTCGGCGGAGCTGATCAACAACCAGTTGCCCGCCTGGCCGGATAACGAAGCGTACGGCGATCCGGTGCTGTCCGGAATGCTGAGCGGCAATATTTGCCAGCGACGCTGACCGGCTAAGCGAAGCCAGTCGATAAACCGATAGGCGGCGCGGCCTAGATCGCCAATCCCATCCGGGCCAGGTAGCGAAGCCAGCGGTAGTAGCACGCCGCTCACCCGTTTGATCCCGCTTCCCCGTTTAGTCACCATATTAAAACTGCTTGACCGTTTCGACGTATAAACAAAACGGACAGGCCGGGGCCGCGGCCGGTAACTCCCCTTCTAGAATGTCAATCGCCTTCAGCGCCTCCGGTTTAACCCGGGCGGGGTTGGTCTGTAGCGTTTTGACGGTGACCTGCATCGGGAATCCCTCGTGTAATTTCTGCCCTTCGGCCGGATAAAAATATATCAGGTGACCGACGCCAGTGGTGGGTTTGCGGTTTTGTTCGAGCAGGAAAGCGTAACTGTCCAGCTGAAACTGGTAGGCGGGTATCAGTTCACGCGTGGTCGGATCGGAGGAGGCCGTTTTATGGTCGACCGGAGTGTGCCGGCCGTCAGCGCGGATTAGGCATTCATCGAGCTTGCCCAGAAAGCCGTAATGATCGTTGATGTTGGCGAAATATTTTTCCTGAAACGGCGATTCGAGCCGCCCGTCAAGTTGGCCGGCGACCATGGGCGGTAGATCGGGCGTGCCGCGATAAAGATCGAAATACTTCTTGATCACACCGTCGAAACGATTAGCCAAACGCGAAACGATGCCTTCCGGCTGGTAAATTTTGCAGTTGACCTGCAACCAAAAACAACGCGGACAGCGGCGCGAAGTGGCGATGGCCGTGGCAGACAACCAGCGCTTCTTCCCCGGCGCCGGATCGATCCGGACTGGTTTATTTTTAACGGTCCCGACTGGTCGCCTGACAGTTCGCTTTTTTCGCCCCATGGGTTTAGTCCCAAATAAGCTGGCTTGGGCGGCGGCAACGGTTTGGCGCGGAGTCATACGGGTATTATATCACGCCGCCCAGAACCTGGGTAAACTTAGGATTGATGTTGATGGTGGTAATCGAGCGGGTTGGGGTCGTCGAAGGCCGGCAGGTAATACTGCAAATCGATGTTATGCTGGCCGAGGATTTCTTTTACGCCGTCACGCAAATGGCGCGGAATAACCGTGATGTAGGCGCGGACCATCGCATCCTCATCAATTTCCGACTTGCCCTGCCGCTTAGCATGCAGTTCGGCGCAGGCCCGAACGTCGGGATCGAGAAACTTGCGATAAGCCGCCGGCGTATCCGCTAACATCTCGCGCAATTTTTCTTCAACCTCCGAGGCCCAGGCCAGTTTCATAACTAGGTCGCCGGTTCAATAGTCACGGTCTGCATCACGTCGCCCTGGACAATGGCTTGGACGATATCCAAACCGCTGGTGACGTGGCCGAAAATCGAGTAGCTCTTGGTCAGTTTTTGGGTGTCGTCGGCGTTGGTGATGAAAAATTGCGAACCGTTGGTGTTCGGCCCGGCGTTGGCCATGGCCACCGTCCCCGCAACATACTCGCCGGTCACTGCCTCATCAGCGAAAGTATAACCCGGGCCGCCGCTACCGGTGCCGGTTGGGTCGCCACCTTGGATCACGAAATCGGGAATAACGCGGTGCCAGGTCAAACCGTCAAAATAATGCTGTTCGGCCAGGTAAACGAAACTGCTAACCGCCAGCGGCGATTGTTTGGCGTCCAGTGTGAAAACTATAATGCCTTTGTTAGTCACGACCCGGGCTTGCTTGTTTAGAATGCGATCGTCCGGCAATTGGCCGGGGTCGGAGTAAGTGCGCACGGTGGTGTTGGTGACAGTTGATGAGTTGGCATTGGCGTTCGCGGATTTAAGTTTGTAACCGGACAGGGCGAGCACTACGGCTCCGACCACGATGACGACGGCTACCGCACCGATAATTTTTGGATTATTCATAAGACCGAGGCCAAATAATTATTTTATTGACCAGCGCCAACCGAAAATGTCGCGTCTATATCCGCTTTGTTTGGTTGAGCGATGGTTGGATTATAATTGATCACCAGAAAAGTATAGGGCGTCGTTGATCCGCTTTGGACCTCACCCACCGGTCGAGTCGCGTTCCACCAGGCCGGATAATTACTCGCGATTGATACAGCCTGGGCTGACAAGACATATGTCTGAGCCGACGCCTGAGAGTATGTCACGGTCCGATTGACGGCCCCGCTAATATTGCTCGGTGTTCGCCAGGTCGGCGCGGTGTAATACTGCACAAACAGTTGGGATTGTTGAAGGGTCGTGCCAGCTAGCTTTGGGTCGTAAATATTTATCGCCCGCGGGCCGGACAAATATTCCACCCGCCACGTCCGCGGTATGCGGACGCTGAATTCGAGAGCCGGGTCGCGATCCGGTAGGTCAACGGTGGAAAAAGTAATCATTGACCCGCCGGAAGCAGTACTGTTGGTGTTACCATTTGTGTTAGCAGTATTAGTCAGGTTTACTGCCGTGTTATTGTTAATGGTGGGAGCGCTTGATTTCTTGGGCGGCCAAACCAGCCAAACTACAACCGCCAATAACACAGCTCCAACTGTGATAAACGATAAGCGTCGATACATGCAACCAGTGTAGCAGGAAATAAACCATAACTGAAGGGCAACTCCTGGTTGTAAACCCGGGGGCCTAGCCATCCCATACCTATTTTTTTTCCGCCCGTTTCCGCTCGTTACTATCAAGAATCCGCTTCCGCAACCTAATCGACCTCGGCGTCACCTCTACGAACTCATCAGCGCCAATATATTCCAAGGCTAGTTCCAAGCTCATCTCTTTCGGCGGGGCCAACAGGATGGCCGCGTCGGAGGCCTTGGACCGCATGTTCGACAGTTTCTTTTCCTTGCACACGTTAATTTCAATATCTTCATCCCGCCCGCTCTGGCCCACCACCATGCCGGCGTAGACTTCCGTGCCGGGACCGATGAACAGCGTGCCGCGTTCTTGGGCGGTGTCCAGGGCGTAACCGGTGCTGGCACCGCGTTCGTAGGCGATCAGCGACCCGTGCGAGTTGGCGTTGATCAGTTCCTGATTGAAGGGTTCGTATTTATTGAACAGATGGTTGACGATGGCTGTCCCCCGGCACTTGGTCATTAAGGCCGACTTCAAGCCAATCACACCGCGGGTGGGCATGTCGTACTCGAGGTGTTGTTCACCCGTCGCGGTCGTATCCATACCAATCATTTGTCCTTTGCGACTGCCGCATTCTTCAATCACCGCCCCTTGATATTCGGCCGGCACATCAATCATCACGATTTCGAACGGTTCCATTTTGACACCGTCTTGGTCATGCATGATGACTTGCGGTTGAGAAACTTGAAGTTCAAAGCCTTCACGGCGCATTTGTTCGATCAACACCGCCAAATGCAGTTCGCCGCGACCGGAGACTAGGAAGCTATTCTCGTTTTCCGTTTCTTCGACGCGCAAAGCGACATTCGTCTCAAGTTCTTTCATCAAGCGGGTCTGGATTTGACGTGAGGTGACAAGTTTCCCCTCTTTCCCGGCAAAGGGCGAAGTGCTAACCCCGAAAGTCATTTGGACGGTTGGTTGGTCGACTTCAACTGGCGGCAGTTGTTTCGGATTAACCGCGTCGGCGATTGTTTCGCCGATGGCAATGCCCGCCAAACCGGCCACCGCCACAATTTCACCGGCTTCGGCTCGTTCCACCGACACCTGTTTTAATCCTTCATACAGCATAATATCCGTCACCTTGCCTTTGACGATCGTGCCATCGACTTTTATTTGGGCCACGGCTTGATTCTTGGAGATGGTGCCGGCCGAGATTTTGCCAATCCCCATCTTGCCTTTGTAGTTGTCGTTCAACAACGCCAAAACCAAAATCTGCAACGGTTCGTTGACGTTCACGGCCGGCGCCGGCACTTTGGCGATGATCGTTTCGAACAAGGGTGTTAAATCCGTGCCCGGCGTGGCGTGATCGAGCGTGGCCGTGCCCGCGATAGCCGAAGTGAAAACGATGGGAAAATCCAGTTGGGCGTGCGTGGCGTTTAAATGTGAAAAGAGATCAAAGGTTTTGTTGACGGCTTCATCGGGATCGGCGTCCGGTTTATCAATTTTGTTCACCACCACGATGGCGTTTAAGCCAAGCTCGAGCGCTTTTCGTAACACAAATTTTGTCTGCGGCATGGGGCCCTCTTTGGCGTCAACCAACAGCAAAACGCCGTCCGCCATCCGCAAGGTCCGTTCCACTTCACCACCGAAATCGGCGTGGCCGGGTGTGTCGACAATGTTAATCTTGACGCCGTTGTAGAGCACGCTAGCGTTTTTGGCGCGGATAGTAATGCCGCGCTCACGCTCTTGATCCATCGAATCCAAAATTCGCTCGCCCATTTGGTCTAAATTGCGAGCCGAGTGGGTCTGTTTCAACATCGCGTCAACCAGGGTGGTTTTCCCATGGTCCACGTGGGCGATAATTGCTATGTTCCTAATGTTGTTGCGTCTATCAGTCATACTATTGGAAAAGGCTTGGCCCCTCCAGCCCGGCCTGCCCCGAGCTGGTCGAGGGAGGGAAGGGTTTGGGGTGGAAGGAGGCGATGTTTATAATATCAGTCCTGCGTTCCATTGTTACTTAATTATCAGTCGAAAAAAGCGCCGTTGGCGCAGCGACCGCATTATACCGCTCGGCCTGGCATCCGTCAAGGATCAGTGGTAAACGGAATGGTCCCCCACTGAAAGTAAGGCCATCAAATCTCGTTCATAATAGGTAAAAACGATTCGATATTTATAATCGATCGAAAAGGAATAATAATCTTTTAGTTTGTCTGCCAGCTTGTGAGTTCGCAGGCGTGGATCGCGCGGATTAGTTCAAATATCCTCAACCTCTTTGTTGTCTGCCGTCGGATGTCGGCAGGCAGTAATCGCCATTCGCGCTCAAATTTGGACGAGTATACAATCCGCACGTGTCTAACGAAGTTGTTTTAATGACTTGAGGATCTTAAACTTGCCCTGGCGAATCTCCCGCTCGCTAGCCTGAAGCTCCTTCAGGATTCGATCTTCTTCCAACTTTTTCTCCCGCAGTAAATCACGAAAGAACTCGCTCGTAGTTGAATAACTCCCGCCTCTAACGGACTTTTCGACAAACCGCTTTAAGTCAAACGGCAGGGAGATAGATAGAGTTTGACGCATAGAATTAACTGGTTGGTTAGTTGATATAATATACTGTACGACAATGTAACACAGGGTCTAGTTGCTGTCAATTATGGTAGCTTAGCCTTATCTTGTTGTTGACCGGTTCGCCTATTAGTTGTAGGCTTTCAGTGTCTTAAACTCGGGAGGTGGACATGTTCTTTCATAGATTATCGGGCGATCAGTGAGGTTCGATCGCAGTGCTGACCGTCGCGATCATCATCGACATCATCTTCACCATTTGGGCCATTCGGCGAATCTGGCCGTTTGACTCAGAAAATGCTGTCATCATGGTTTACTACTTCGGCCTCCTCCTAGCCGGCGGACTGTTCTTCTTCATCGCCGCTATTAGTAACACACCCTACGACGACCAGTACTTTATCGTGGGAATGCTGTTAGGAGCGATGGGGCTGGGCGGTCATTTTGTCTTCACCTTCCCGCAACTCATTCGAGCCGACTATCACCGCCGGCGCGAGACAAACAACAACTTGACCACCCAGTAGTACCGGGTGGTTTTTTTATTATTTTTTCGGCCAGCGGAATATTGACCCAGCACCACCCCACCCCGTCGTCATCCTGAAGCCACGCGCCGTGGCTGAAGGATCTCCTTATTACCTAATGGAGATTCTTCGGCTCCACGTTGTTTTGCCTCAGAATGACGGGGTGCGGTGGTGCTGGGTTGACAAATCCAGCGTCAGCTTTTAAACTCCAAACAGGTCATCAGATAAGCGCCCTCGGGAAACCTCTGAGCGGGGGAAACTGGGTTCTTCGAGGATCGGTCGAACCTAAGCCATTCGACTACGCCACGACTGGCGGCAAGCTACCACGTCCGATGCTGGACGAGCCAAAGGTTTCTGATGATCGGCCCGCCGGAAATCGACGGGCCATTTATTAATGGTATTTATTTTTCAATAAAAAAGTGCCCGCATCCTTAGACGTGGGCAATGGTAGGAACGGCTAGCGGGTAGCTGGCACGGAGGGATGGCGACGTGCTTCGAGCTTGATCAACTTGGCCAAAGATGTTTGGAGTTCATCACGCGCCGTCTCTTTGTCATCCTGCTTGCCGCGCTGATGATCAAGGGCCAACATTAACTCGTCGGCGACCTCGCGTTGATGCTTGATCTCCAGGGTCGGCTTGGCGAACAACCGCCTTTTCCCGAAAATCGGAACGGTTTCGATGATAGCGCGATTCAGGACGGTCTTCACCGGCGACATCTTGAGGACACCGGGATGATGAAGAACGATTTCCAGCTTACTTCCGTGACCTTGAATTTCTCCGATTTCCAACAGGTGCAACAACTCATTCAACATCTCCCTCAGCGTCATGGGCTCCTCCTTGGGTCCAATGAACCGCTACCTGCGTATGGCGAAGACTACATAAATACCGTTTGGTTGTCAAACGCCCAGCGCCACTTTGGTCGTTTCATAGGTATTGGTAAAATATTGTTTTCGAACATATAAACTGCTTATAAAATTCATACATTTGTTATAGCCAAAGTGGTGCTGGGTCAACCTCCTTCTAGACTAGGCAAATCATTAAGTTTCTTGATGCTCTAGACCGGCACGCTAGAAAACTAAAATCATAAGATCAGCAAAAAATAGGAGTCCTCGTCTCCTCACTAAATCCTAAAACAGTCAACCGCCGCCCAGCTCCGGGACCTGGATTCTCCCGCCGTGGCGGGATCCCGCTAGTAAGTTTATGGGTTCTTTTGAGCGGGAGAACCAAGATTACCAGGTTCAGCCTGCTCCGCCCTTGATGAAGTATGAAAATATTTCTGTTCTTAAGCGCCTTGCTCCGGGACCTGGATTCGAACCAAGATTACCAGGTTCAGAGCCTGGCGTCCTACCATTAGACGATCCCGGAGCAAGGCGCTCTAGTTTAGGTTTTAAATTACGATTGTGCGCAGGCGAAGCGGGCCGGGGAGCCTGGCGTCCTACCGTTAGACGATCCCGGAACTGGGCGGCGGTTAGTCAACTTTCTGAAAAATGTGTCGAGAGTATAGGGTGCTTTCTCTCCTCCGTCAATCCGTCTAGACTTTCCCGAAACTGGCCACCACTTGTTCCCATAAGTCGCCTTTTTTGGCCGTGACGGTGGGTCGGGCGGGTTTAGCGGTTGACAATGTTCTGGCCGGAGCCGGAGATTCAGCTGGTTGTTTGATCGTCATGACACTCAACCATACTTTTTGTCCGAGCGCCTCGCTCAGGGCTTCGATTAAAGGTGTGCTGTATTTCGGGTCGCTTAGGCGGTCGGCATGGAGTTTGAACGGAACATGCAATATTACCTCTTGGTCGTTGATATCACCGATGGTGGCGTGTTGGACGCTCAGGCCCAGGCTCGGGTGGGCCCGGCCAATAGTGCGCTGGATTGCTTGCCAGGCCTGACGGACGGCTTGGAGAGTCATTTGCCCGCCTTTGTTGGCTGGCGGTTTGGCAGTTTTGTCGGCTGAACCGGGTTCGATGCCACTCGCGGTTGGTTCAACCGGTGGCTGAGGTTTGGTTGGCGGTCGGCGTGATTGGTCGCGGGCGACGGTTGTCGCTTGAGCTTGGCCAGCTGACCCCGCGGCGGCAGTAGTCGAGGTGATGATTGCTAACTCGACCGGTAATTCCGCCATCACCGCGCGGGACAGTCGACGTTCGGCCTCCAGCCAAGCCTCAATTATCCCTTGGACATGGCTGACGTTTGTGGTTTGGGCTAAATCATTTAAACGCTGAACGTCAGCCCGATCAAACTCCGGGGCGATTTGCTGGATCAAAGTCGGATCGATGGCCCCGAGCAATAACCCGCGCGCAGTTAAAATTAGATCATGAACTAAGATGTCGATGTCGCCGCCAGCCTCGCAAAACTGGTGGAAACGGGTGATGGCGGCGGCTGTTCGCCTCGCCACTAGGTCGGTCAGCAAATCCAGGATAAGCTGTTGGTCGGAGCGCGGCAGGACCAAATCGGCGATGTCATTAGTAATCCGTTGGTCCTCGAACGAAAAGAGTTGACCAAGCATCGTTTCGGCGTCGCGCACCGAGCCGCCGGCGCGGCGGGCAATCCGACGGACGACCTCGTCATCGAGCTGGCGATGTTCGGCGGCGGCTACTTTTTGCAGACGTACGATCAGGTCGTCCAGGGCGATTTTTTTAAAATCGAAGCGCTGGGTGCGGGAAATGATCGTTTCCGGAATGCGGTGCACTTCGGTCGTGGCCAGGATAAACATGGCGTGGGCCGGCGGCTCTTCCAACAATTTTAACAAGGCGTTAAAAGCCGCGGTCGAAAGCATGTGGACTTCGTCGATGATAAAAACTTTCCGTTTGGCCATCGACGGAATACTGCGGGCGCTTTGGATAATGTTCTCGCGGACATTATCGACCCCGGTTTGCGACGCGGCATCAATTTCAATCAGGTCGAGATTACTATTAGCGAGCATGGCCAGACAACTCGGGCAGGCATTGCACGGTTCCCCGTCCGCCTGACGCCGGGGGCAGTTGACCGCCCGCGCCAGGATCCGAGCCAAAGTCGTCTTACCGACGCCGCGCGGGCCGGCGAATAGGTAGGCGTGCGCGACCCGGTCTTGGGCCAGGGCGTGTTGCAAAGTGATCCGGACGTGTTGTTGGTCAACCACTTCGGCAAAAGTCCGGGGTCGATAGGTACGGTAAAGCGCCTCGGCCATAGGCGGTTAGAAATTATTGCTAGTATTTTTTGGCAACATGGGGGAAGAAGATATGGCCCAAACCTACGTCAATGGCTGAGCGTCAGGTAGTGTACCTGAAAACAAGCCCCGGTCGCAAGGTAGCTGTGACTGTGGAGAACTAAAAAACTAGGTCAGTTCTTTGCTGGTGTCGCTCTGTTTAATGATGTTTTCGACCGCCGCCCAGCGCGTTTCGCCCACGGTCGGCACCAGGACAACCACTTCATCACCGGGCTCACCTTTGAAGTAGGTGATCGAGGCCAGCAAAACTTTTAAACTGCGACCATCAGCCACCACCCGATACTCGCCGGTCACGTCATCACGGGATAACTGGCCGATCAGTCGTTGACGTTCAATCGGACCGATTTGTTTATAAATGAAAGAGCCGTCGCGGGTAATCGTCAACTTCAAAACATCGCCCTCAACCAGTTTGGATTTCGAGGCGTAGTTAGCCGGCACGGAATACTGCTTGCCGTCCGGGCCGAGCATATTCTGTCCATCAAAAGCGCCCTCGATAACTTTCGCCCCTTCTTGGTCGATGGCCGCCGGCATGGTGGCCGGCCGAATGCGAGCCATGGTTTGAATCTTTGAACCTTGGGCGATCAACAGTTGGCGGACACTATCGAGCGATCGCTGGGCCGACTCTAATAACGGTAAAATCTCCGCGGCTTCAATTGTGTCGGGGCGGTGGTCATCTGAGTCGTCGGGGGTCGTGACTATTGATGTTATTTCTTCGTCCATACGTTTTGATATTGTTTTCGTTTATTAATTTCTGCTTTTCTTTGCGCTGGAATAATACCAGCTCCGGGCAAAGTCGTCAAGTCGGCCGACGATTGACGTCTGGCTTGATAATTTACGCTGTACACTAAAAGTGTTCAGTTACTAAGCCCGGTACATGTGGACGGCCATCGTTCGCGGATCGGGTTTGTCTTTTAGCGTCGCCGTCCAGCCCGGGATGCTAAAAGCGTAGGAAACGATTCGGGCGCCGGGTTTTAGTTCGCGGCGCAATTTAGGCCCCAATTTCGCCGTCGCCCCGGGAGTCAAAAAAAAGACCACCGCGTCAGCCTCGCTTAGATCCTGATGAAAAAAATCTTGAAACCGCATCGCCGCCAGCCGGCCTAGCCGGGCGCGCCAAATTCGCCACCGTCCGACCAAGTACGGCAGGAGCGATATTTCAAAACCGACCGCCCGAGCCTGATAACGGCGCGCCGCGGTAATGATAAACCGTCCATCGCCGGCGCCGAGATCGTAAACCAGCTCCCCCGGTTTTAATTCCGCCAGGCGCAACATTCGTTCGACATCGCGCTGACGCGTCGGGACAAACGGCGCCGCCCGCCAACCGGCCCAGGCCGCCGAACCGGCCACAATTAATACTACGATCAGGACTGACAGCCAAATCAGCGCGCCAACCATTACCGTGATGCTTCGACCGCCGGTACCGCCGGCATCGTGGCCGCCGAACCGAGTTGGGTCCGTTCTAAAATTTCGGCTTCCACCAGACGTTGATCCTGTCCGTAGCGTAAGCGGGAATATTGAACGATTGCCTGCGCCACCTCCGCTTGTGGCGGCGGGAGCGGGTAAGTTTCGATGTGGAATGGCGGGGCGGCCGTATTATCGATCAGTAATCGCAAATAAGCGGCGTATTTTTTCTGGTTGACTAGGTCATAAGCGGTGAAACGCGGGGCAAATTGTTTGGCTAGTATTTCCGCGTCATCAACCCCGATCCGGAAAGCGACCATCGTCCCGACGTTGCCCAGGACCGCGTCACGAACGCGGGTGTCGTTCGCCTGGACCAACTGGCTCATGTACTGGTGGGCCATGGTTAAATTAAGCTTATATTTCCGCGCTTCGGACAGGATGGTGGCGATCGAGTCGGTGATGAAATTCTGGAATTCGTCGATATAAAGGTAAAAATCTTGTCGGGCCGATTCCGCCACATCAGCCCGCGACAGCGCCGCCATCTGAATCTTGGAAACGATAATTAGCCCTAGCAGAAAAGCGTTGACTTCGCCGATCTGTCCTTTCGACAGATTGACTAAGAGGATTTTCTTTTCGTCCATGATCTTTCGGAAGTTGAAGGCGGATTTCGGCTGGCCGATGATGTTGCGCATCATGGCGTTCTCGACGAAGCGGCCGACCTTCGATATCAAGTAACCGAGCATTTCTGATTTGTGGAAGTCGCTAGTCTTAGCCATCTCTTTTTCCCAGAAAGCGCGCACCACCGGATCTTTGACTTTGGTCAATTTGTATTGCTGGAAAGCTTTGTCGGTAAAAATACGCGGGATATCGGCGATCGTGCCGGGGTGTTCTTCGTCTTCCATCAAGGTCAACATGGCGTTGCGCATGTTATGCTCGAACATCGGGCCGATCATTTCCGGCGGGAAAAGTTTCATGAAGATGGCCACCATTTCCTGGGCCGCCGCGTCGCGCTCCGACGGCGTATGGGCTTCCAACATATTCAAACCCATCGGCCGGGTCACATCGGCCGGATTAAAAATAATAACGTCATGCATCCGCGCCGCCGGAATATGCTCTAGCACGTCCTTGATCAGATCACCGTGCGGATCAACGACACAAACTCCTTCGCCGCGAGCGATGTCCTGGATCGCCATGTTGGCCATTAGATACGACTTACCGACGCCGGTTGTGCCGACGATGTAAACGTGGCGGCGGCGGTCGCCGGGTTTAATTTTAACCACCAGGTCCTGGCCGCGATAGACATTATGGCCGAGCGTAATGCCGGTCGTTGGCAGGGCGACCGGCGCGGCGGCCTGCTGGGCGGCCAGCCAGGCGATGTTCGGCGTCTCCATGGT
>JBGPHQ010000017.1:0-12539 GCA_041484505.1 Patescibacteria group bacterium | reverse complement strand
CACCGTCACGGTCGGAGTGCCGGCGGTGGTGCCGATGATGCCAGTGGTCGTATTCGTCAAACTGCCGGTGATGCTGACCGTCGAGTTCAGGTTGAGCGTCGTGCCTGAACCGACCGTGACATTGTTGTTAATCGCATTCGTGCCGCTGGCGCTAAGAGTCGTGGCGCCGGTGCCAGTGGTGGCCAGGTTGTAGAACGTCACATTACCAGTGCCGCTAATTGCTCCGGTCGCTCCCATGGTGACGGTCGGGGTGCCGGCGGTGGTCGTGACCACGCCGGTGCTAGTGACAGTTATGTCGCCGCCGGAAACAGTTGTGTCAGCATTAATGTTCAGGATTCCGCCCGATGGCACGGTGATATCACTGCCGATGGTCGAAGTGGCGGTATCGATCGTGGCGGTGCCGAGCACGTGGAAATCACCGCCGGTGGCATTAGTGGTGATCGTGCCGCCAGGCGTAAAGGTTTTACTAGCCGCCACATGGA
The DNA here is from genome assembly GCA_041484505.1 of Patescibacteria group bacterium. Taxonomy (GTDB): domain Bacteria; phylum Patescibacteriota; class Patescibacteriia; order SBBC01; family CAIJZX01; genus CAIJZX01. Next base: position 12,057 of record JBGPHQ010000017.1, on the reverse strand, counting down.
GCTCCAGCCCCGACTCGACGGTCAGGTTATCCGTGCCGGACGTGGCCACACTATAACGGATGCCGGCGTCGCCGTTGTCCCCGGTTTTTAATTTGGTGTTTGTCATAGGTCCGGCGTTCTCGTGCTGAAACGCCACTCGGTCTTGAATTAGATTAGCGGCAATGGTCGATGTGCCATCGGCTGCCAGCGTGACCGTGGTCGCCTTTTGTGACGCCCCGCTGTCAATAAAAATAACGACCGGGTCGCCGACGTTCGGAGCTGATGAGGTGGTAATGCTATAGGTGCCGGGGTTGGCCGAACAAGTGCCGTCGTTGTTGGCCCCGCCGTTGATTGAGACATGGATCGTCAAGCTCGTCGAACCGCAATTGAATCCGGTCGTTTCATTACTGGCGTTCGTATAGATGTTGCCTGAGACCGTAATCCCGGCCGGCGGATTGTACTCAACTAACACCCAGGCGGTGGAAACGTATTGATTAACCCCATTGGTCACATAGCCAACACCAACCTGGGCCGTATCGAGCGTGGCCGCGGTCCATAATGACGATTTATCCGGCCGGGTGTACGCGGTGAGCGGATAGGTGTTGGGTGTGGCCACGCTATTAGTGCTCCAGGTGGTCGTATTTGACACGATATTCGGACTATCGATGTAGTTCGTCCCGGTCCCGGTTCCGTCCCGTAACTGCGCCATCAACGCACTGGAGGTGGTCGTCGAGTTGGCGAAACGTAATCCAACTTGAACGACGGTGATCGGGTCAGTCGAGCCAATCCCGGCCGTCGCCGAATCGGTGATATTCGCTTCGTCGGGCGGTCGACCGCCAGACAACCCAAAGTTATCCGAGAGGTAATCGGTCGCGTCATTCGGCGTAATTTCGTCCAGACACTCATAGTTATTCGAAGCGGCATTACAGTTGGCCGGATTCTCCACCCATTGACTGGAATCACCGGCGGCATTCGGTCGCAGGTGGACGATCTTACCCGCGCCGGGGTAGCCGTTCTGGAGGGCGCCGTAGTTCTGGTTGATGGCCACATCATCAAAGAACCAGTCCCCAGTTGTCTGTGTTTCGCTGTTCATGTTTCCCCCCAGGCCTAACTGCGTCACGCCGGTGCTGATACTTTGCGTGCTTCCGGTGGCAAAGGCGGTGCCATTGATTTCGCCTTGGACGATATGACTGCCGGCGGCGGCCGTCGTGTCAAACTTCAGCTCGACCCGATACCAGGTGCCGGTCGAGAGCGCGGACGAGGCCGATCCGATCACTCCGTCTTCATCATATAATCTAAGCTGTCGACTGTTGTCGAGGGTGATGTAGGCCCGAGCATTTCCGCTCGAGTCGCGCAGATCAATCAGGCGGTTTTCGGCCGAGGGCGCAGTCGTGATATTTAAATAAGTCCGAGCAAAAAATGGGCCGTTTGCGTTCGCCGCTTTGAATGTGTCATCGAGCGCCTGCCGGGCTCCACTGGAGAGCGATGAAACGCGCAGCGCTGCCGCGCCACTCCGATAGGTCGAGGTGGAGATGGTCGGACTGCCGTCTACTGCCGTCCATTCAACGCCAGCCGTGGTAGACTGGAGTTCAAAACCGGAAGAGAGCAGGCGGCCGCCTTCAGCCGGGGTGTACTCGGCGATCACCCACACCGTCGAGACGCGCGCTTGGACGGTCGCACAGCTACTCGTCGTCAATTGAACCTGCGTGCTGTCAATATCGGCTGGTGTATAGGCGGCAATGCTGGCGCCAGGCAAATCAGTTAGGGTCGCGAAGGGAAACAAATTTGTGGTGGCGCTAGCGACGTTCGTGAACCAAGAGGTGCTATTGTACGTTCTGGTGACACCAGTATTACTCCCGTTCAGGAGCAGACGACCGATAAAGTTATGCGAGCCAGTCGCCGAACTGCTAAAGCGAACATTAAGCGCCATGAATTTGATCAGGTCGGTGGCGCCAATCCCGGCCGTCCCCGAATCGGTCAGGTCGTAATCTTCCAGTTGGCTATTGGCGGTGCAGTTCGAGTAGTTGGTCGCATCGTCCGGCGTCGTTTCATTCACCTTGGTGTAATCGCCGGCCCAGGCCGTGTTGGTGCCGTTGCCGTTCGGCCGCAGGTACGCCAGCTTACCGTCACCCGGCCAGACCATATAGCCGCTCGCGCTGTCACTATTAAGTCCGAAATCGTCCCAGTAAAAATCGGCGGAGGTGCTGGTCGTCAGCACTCCAATCCGAACCGCATAGATATTATTAGCGTTGGCCAGCCCATAATCGGCGGCAAATTCAACCCCGTCCAAACGCGCGGCCACTTTGGACGCCGTCCCATACCCCAGCTCAAGCCTCGTCCAGGTGTTCAGCGTGACCGCGCTGGAAGCCGATCCAACTTGGGCGTTGGTCTCATCGTTCCAGAGTTCGAGCGTTCGATCGGTGTTCATCCGAAGGCTGACTTCGTCGGCCGCCGCCGTGGCGCTCCGGAACACCATGATTGACGTCTTGGCGACCGGGGCGCTCGCGACGTAGATGTAGGCCCGGGCAAAATAAGCGTTCGTCGCGTCGTCGGTAGCGTTAAATCGATACTCCATCCCCTGGGTGCTACTCGTCGGATTCGTCCGGAGCGCCGCTAGGCCGGAGCGGAAGGTGGTCGTGTCGATAGTCGGGGTGTTGATGTTGGCCGTATATTCGACGTTGGCGGTCGTCGTCTGAAGCTCGAACCCATTGGAGTAGGCCCGACTGCCGACGGGGATACTGCCGGCCGAGTCCGACGCGATCTGCCACTGCCGCGACTCGGAAAAATCTGCCCCCCTGATAGCATTGCCGCCGATGCTGAGCGGGCCGAGCGTGAATAAAGCTGGCGAAACGTCCGGCGCGTCAAATGTATAGGATAAATAATAAGTCGTGTTTTTTTTCCAATCTACGTTCCAGGTGATGAGTTGGCGAGATGCGTCGTCCGGGTCTGAATTGACTGTGCCGTCGGGTTGTAAATCATTGATTGTGAAATCGATCGACGCCCGCTCGGTCACCAGGCCGGTGAAATCTTGGCGGGGCGTAATTGCGACCCGGACCGGATATGGCACGGGTGGGTAGATTCTGGTTGGAAACTCGACCCGGTTGACGTCGAAGACCGCGGTCGAATCGACCTGAAACGTGTCCTCGTAAGTTCGCGCCCCGAATTTAGTGGTGGCTTCCAGGTGTAGATGATAGAGACCTTGATTGACCGGCCGCAGATTAACAAAGTAGTCCGGCTTGTTAGTCACGCCTTTATCAACACAGACCCCGCTGGTTTGGACAGTCTTTTTATCCGTCGCGTAAACGGACTTCTTTCCGGTTGGGTCGGTCACCGTTAGACGAACCCCGGCATCGCACACAGTTCGGCCGCTGTCATCCAGCACGCCGATCCCTACCGTTTGATCCTCACCGGGCGCGAGCATCGCCCGGGTCACGTTTAACGCAACTACCCCCCATAAAAATTCTTTTTCCACCGTCGTCGTGACTCCGTCGGAATTGGTGGTTTGTAATTTTAACCGGTACTTGCCAGGGTGGAGGCCCGGCGTATCAATTTTTACGGCCTGATCAATATTCCCGCCGTTCACGACGTCAGCCGCCGTGAATTTGACGGTTGATTCTCGACCGGCCGCGTCAACTACCGTGGTGCGATCAATAGTCCAGGTGGTTTGACGCTGGCCAAAAATCCAGATTCGACTAAGATGCTTTTTCGGGATGTTGATCAGGGGTTGCTCAACCGAGGTGTAAACGCTTTTGGAAAACTCAGTCAGCTTATCAAGTTCCTGGCGCGCTTGGGCCATTTGACGCGGATCAACTTTGGTCGGGGCGACCGTCGTAACTTCCAGCGCCAAACCATCCAGATAAGCAGTGACCTGCGGTGTGTCCAGACCGAAATCGGGTCGGAGCCGAAAGCGATAGTCGGCCAAGGCCGTCCGCCGAACATTGTCCCCCAGGTCATATCGCAGTCGAGTAGTAGTGTCGGTGTTGGTCGGCAGGACGGCCGCTAAGTTCCACTGTTCTCCGTCCAAGCTCCATTCCAACTCAAAACCGCCGGCCACATTGCCGGTCGAGTTAGCCGCGAAAGACAATGTGACGGCCACCTGACTGACTGTTTCAACCGCCGGCACACCAGCCACTTTAAACCCGTCGCAGGAAAAAATTTCGACTGGTTCATCCAACGACCCGGCCACTATTCCGGTTTGTCCGGCGGTGACTAGGCGGTACTGCGTCGCGTCAAAAACGGCAGAATTACTCGACCGGAAAGAGGTGGGTGATGAATCGGCTGGCAGGGTGATGGCCGTGGCTAGGTCCGGACGATTCCAGCCCTGACAATGGTCGGGCGAAATCGCTGTCGTGGTGGTGGCCGGTTGGTCGGCGGCGACCAAACCGATCCGGTTGAAAAAAACCATGGTGATTAAAACCGCCATGGTGATGGCCGCCGGTTTTAGCCAGCGCGGACGAAATTTTCTGATCGAAGGTTGGTCGGCGGTTTGCTTAATCAACGGCCACAGTAATTTTCGCCGATCGGCCCAAATCACCCGTATCCGGTCACGTTCATAACGACGGTCACGGCGCGACCCTAACCGCACCGCTTTCAACTTTCCCTGCCGGTCCCACAGGCGCAAGGTGTTCGGGTGGACCTGGAGAATATCCGCCGTCTGGCTGAGCGTTAACAACTTCGACAATGTATCCCACTCAATCGCCTGACGCGGAGATCCAAAAACCCTCCGCCGGATTAATTTCGGGATGGGAAGTCTTCGCCAGAAAGCTTGATTTTTTCTTTTTCGCATGGGCGTAGACCTTGCACTATACCAGAAAAAAAGAATAATGTCAAAAAACAAATTGTTGTTTTTTTGGCTAACCATAGAGCTTCGGGGGTGTTAACTTACTAACGGTTTTGGCTATTTCATTAATCAAAATGTTTTTTATTTCAGTTTACTTTCAGTCTCGGCTGGTCAGGCGCGGTTCGCCTGACGGTCACCTATTAAGAGTCCGCCTCAATTCACCGGTTGTCGTTATCGGCTTAAGTCGGTATACTGACCGGTGTCACTTTTGATATCTGAATGTTGAACCAAACCCCCTCTACCCCGCCGTCTGTATTTCCCACCCGGCCGTCTCAGTCGTCTCTCAGACCGCCCGAACTTCCTAACCGCCCGCCCCGACATCATCGACTACGGTGGACTGTTTTAAGCATCGCCGCGATCGCGATCGTGGTCTTGGTGACCGGCGGCTGGCTAGCCTACCGGGCCATTTCCGTTATCAACACCAAGAAACTTGATGGTAGCCGGCTGTCTTTCTTCCAGCAACTGACGCATATTGTCACCGCTTCGACTCAACAGTTGCAGGGCGAGGCTGACGATCGGATCAATATCCTCTTACTTGGTTACGGCGGACCCGGCCACGACGGCCCGTACCTGACTGATACGATGATGGTCGCCAGTTTCCAGCCCTCGACTAAAAAGTTGGCCCTGCTTTCCATTCCGCGCGATCTGGTCGTTGACGTTCCTGGCTACGACTACCGAAAAATAAATAGCGTCCTGTCCTTCGGCCGCGACCAGAAATATCCCGGCGGCGGCGAGGCGCTGACCGTCAAAGTCGTCAGCGATCTGCTGGACCTGCCGATCCAATATTACGCCCGCGTCGATTTTGACGGATTCAAGGACATTATCGACCGCCTCAACGGCCTGACGGTCACCGTCGACCGGACCTTTAGTGATTCCCAGTACCCGGATAATAATTACGGTTATGCGCCGATAAAATTCGTGGCCGGCCAGCAAACCATGAATGGCGACTTGGCGTTGAAATTCACCCGCTCGCGCCACGGCAATAACGGCGAGGGTTCCGATTTCGCCCGCGCCGCGCGCCAACAAAAAATCATCGTCGCGTTGAAGGATAAGTTGTTATCGTTCGGCACGCTGGCCAATCCGAAAAAGGTTTCCGACATCCTTGGCAGTCTGGGCAGTCACAGTCAAACAAATATGGAAGTTTGGGAGATGTTACGCTTGGCCAAAATAGCCGGTAATCTGCCAGCCGATCGGATTGTCAATAAAGTTCTGGACGACAGCGCCAATGGTTTCCTCCGCGCAGCCACTGGCCTGGGCGGCGCATTTATTCTCGTCCCTCGTGACAATTCTTACAGCGACATTCGTTTTCTGGCTCGCTATATCTTTTTGGACGGGACGGCGGAAAGTGAACTGGCTAAGATCCTAGTCGTTAACGCCACTAATTTCCCCAACCTCGGCACCAACACCGCTCATGAATTGGCGGCTTTGGGGTTCGTCGTAGTTAAAACGATGTCGCTCCCGCAAACCAGCGCCGCCCAAACAGTTTTGGTCAGCGCGACACCCGGCCAACATCCGTTAACCGAGCAATTACTTAATCTTTACAAACACCCGGCCGGCACGCTTAGTCTGAGTGATTGGCAGCGTCGATCCGGCGATACGGTTTTGGCTGCCACCCTGGCAACGCCGATCACCACCTACAACAACGCCAACTTGGCGACGACCGTCACGCCCGACTTGGTGCTGGTGCTAGGTCAGGATCAACCACCACTCTCAACTTCGACCTCGCCAGCCGTCGTCACCACCAACACTAATACCTCTTCGACCACTAACACCAATACCAAATCAACCAACTCAAATTCGTCGACCAGCAATACTAATGCTAAATCAACCAATGCCAACATCTCAACCAACAAAAATACTAACTCTGTTATCTCGCCATGATCTTGGTTGGTCTGGGTAATCCGGGCAAAGAATATTCGCTCACTCGACATAATGTCGGGTTCATGGTGGTTGATCGGCTAGTCAACCAGTTAAGCGGCCCGCCATGGAAAAAGGAACGTGGTGTTTTATGGTCTAAAGTCGGCGCACACTGGATCATCAAGCCGCAGGAATTTATGAACCTCAGCGGTCCGGCGTTACAATCTTTCCTGGCCGGCAAACAGCTTCAACCGGACGATTCAACGTCGCTGGTTGTCATTCACGACGATCTTGATTTTCCTTTAGGCGAAATTCATGAACAGCGCGACCGTTCGGCCGGCGGACATAACGGCGTGCAATCAATTATCGAAGCGCTCGGCGCCCAGAGTTTTTCTCGAGTGCGCATTGGCATCGGGAATAACCGTGACCAAAATATCCCGGCTGAAAACTACGTCCTCCAACCGTTTTCGGCGGACGAGCAAAAAATAATCGACGAGGCGATCAACCGCGTCGTTGATATGCTGGCAGATAAATTGCAGAAGTAAAAACACCGCTGGCCAGCCAACGGTGAGAGAAAAGGAGCGGAAACACGTTCGATCGGCACGCTACACTGTGGTAGCAATTTGTTTACCGTGAACGGTGTCCGCCCCCAAGTAGGAGCTAGCGGGCGGTCGCACGATGTTGTGCGCGTGTTGTTGATCCAATTGTGGACCGCCCGCGATTAGATGGGTCCCATCCTAGCCGTCCTTGGCAATGGCGATGCCGAACACAGTGGTCCCGGTCAATCGCAACGGCATCGGAACCGAACCAAGACAGGACCCCAATTGTTGGGTAAATGGGGCGTTCCTAACCCGAGACGGTCACTAGGGAGCCGCACCCGGATCTTTCGGAACGGATACCGTCGGAGGTTGTAAACCTTGTGAATCCCCCGGGATATCAACGGAATCCAGCTCGGGCTGGCATGCCGGGGAGCGGCAGTACGCTCACACCCGGTCCGTTCCCCACCCCCCACCGAATATCTCCAACTACCAACGCACAAGGCGCCGGGAAAAACTGAGAAAACTCGGCTTCCCCCGGCCATGATCGTGGCACACGATTAGGAGGGGTAGTGCGCCATCACCATGCTTGTACGTAGATGGTTGGAGACCACGAATATTTAAAGAGCCTGAACGAGACGGCACGTTAGCATGGATTGATAAGGATGTCAACCACCTGTTTAGTTAACTGCGGTGTCTATTCCCCCTTGCCATAATTTCATATCTACGCTATACTACCCTCAAGTTCAGACTGAATTCTGTGCCTCCTTCACGTGCAACCGTGGTCGAAGGGCCTGTCCTGAGCCCTGTTGAAGGGCCCTTGCGGCAATTGACCGATCAGTTAAATAGCTCGCCGATCGCCCGGCTCGTAGGTATTCCTAATCCGAGTGCCGAAGCTTTTGCGTTCGCAAAAATTTTTTCCCTGCTCCAACCCGCCTGGCAGATAGTTTACCTGGTCGGTTCGGAGCGCGAGCAGGATACGGCCGCGGCCGGTTTACAGGCCTGGTCACCGCCGGATAATCAGCGGCCGATTGTGGCCGTCCCGCCGATCACCGCCGGCCTGCTTGATCGGCTTCAGCGTCACGAACCGGTCATCCTGGTCGCCCAGCAAAGCGCTTTTGCCGAATCCCTGCCCCACCCCAACGAGCTGGACCGCCAATTCCTATCCTGGACCGTCGGCCAGGCGCTGACCCCGACCGTTATCGCCCAAACTTTAACCGCCGCCGGTTACGAAGCCGAGCCGAGTGTCAGCCGGCCGGGACACTGGACTAAGCGGGGTGAAGTGGTTGACGTCTGGCCGGCGGAATCAGACTATCCGTACCGCCTGGCTTTCGATCTGGGCACGATTAGCCAGATTATGCGCCGGTCGAGTAAGTCAGGCGAACCGGTTGATACTCTGCGCTGTCCGCCGGTCGGCATGCACGACCTTGATCCGCGGATTTCCCTTTTAGCTTACTTGCAACCGATGCGGACCTTAATTGTGGTGCCGCGGTTGAGCCTACTCGAATCATTGCCGCGCGGGAAAGACGCGGTTAAACAATATCGGCAACTGATCGTCGAACCGTTCGGCGGCGAAGGCGCGATCAAGCTTGATTGGCGCGCCGCCGCCTCGTATCATGGGCAGTGGCCGCTGGTCGCTAAGGATCTGGCGCGGTTTACGAAGGACCATTATTCGATCGTCATCCAGTCGCACCGCCAGACTGAACTAACCGGCCAACTCAAACGACAAGACATTAAACTTAAGTCCACAAATTGGATAGACGTTAAAGCCTTGAGTCACGGTTTTATCGCGCCTTCCGAACGCTTTGTTTACCTGACCGATTTGGAGCTGTTCGGGCGCGATGAACGCTCGCGCGCTAACCGGCGCCGGGTCGAAGACGTTTTTTTGGGCGACCTTGAGCCCGGCGATTTTGTCGTCCACCTCGACCACGGCATCGGTAAATTTAACGGCATGCGCCTCCAACACGTCAACGGTTACACCAAGGAATATTTTATCATCGAATACGCCGCGGGCGACCGGCTTTACGTCCCGGTTGAAACGGCCGACAAAATCACCCGCTATATCGGCAGTCCGCATCCGAAACTTCACAAACTTTCCGGTTCCAGCTGGGCCGCCGTGACCAAAAAAAATCCGGCAGGACGCCAGCGCCGCCGCTAAAGACCTGCTTGAACTTTACGCCCAACGCGAATTAGCCAAAGCGCCGCGATTACTGCCGGCTCCGGCCGAGGAAGATGCGCTCGGCGCCGCCTTCCCCTATGAATTAACCGCCGACCAGGAGCGCACACTCCAGGAAACACTGAGCGGCTTAGAACGTGATGTGCCGATGGACCGCCTAGTCTGCGGCGATGTCGGCTTCGGCAAAACGGAAGTCGCCATTCGCGCCGCTTTCCGCGCGGTGATGAACAAAAAACAGGTGGCCTTGCTGTCGCCGACGACCATTCTCACCCAACAGCACTATGACACTTTCCGAAATCGCCTCAAGAAATTTCCGATCAAAATCGGCGCGCTGTCGCGGTTTGAGTCGCCCGAAGAACAGGCGAATGTCTTGGCTAAACTGGCCAGCGGCGAAATCGACATCGTCATCGGCACTCACCGCCTGCTGTCCGCCGACGTTAAGTTCAAGGGCTTAGGTTTAATTATCGTCGACGAAGAACAACGTTTCGGCGTCAAACACAAAGAAAAGTTGAAAGTCATGCGGACGGAAGCTCACGTCCTAACCCTGACCGCCACCCCGATCCCGCGGACCTTGAACTTCGCCCTGTCAGGTCTGCGCGACATTAGCGTGATTGAAACCGCGCCCGAAGGCCGCCGACCGATTGAAACTAATATCCAACCCTACGCCGATGCGGTGGTGGTTGACGCTATCCGCCGCGAACTTGATCGCCAGGGCCAGGTTTATTTCGTCCACAACGAAGTCGAAACGATGGACCTTGAAAAGGCGCGGTTGGAAAAAATGCTCCCCGGCGTTAGCATCGGCATCGCCCACGGCCAGTTGGACGAACAGGAATTGTCGCACGTGATGGAAGAGTTCGATAACCAGCGCCTCGACATTTTACTCGCTTCGACCATCATCGAAAACGGCCTTGATTTGCCGAACGTTAACACTCTAATCGTCGACTACGCCACACAGTTCGGCCTGGCCCAGCTTTACCAATTGCGTGGCCGCATCGGCCGCGGTGACCGGCAGGCCTATGCCTATTTTCTTTACCGCTCGGATAAAGTCGTCGGCAAACCTTCGAAACGGTTACAGGCCTTGCTCGAAGCCAAGGAACTCGGGAGCGGTTTCCGCCTGGCCATGCGCGACCTGGAAATCCGCGGCACTGGCAACATCCTTGGCCAGAAACAACATGGCCACGTCACCGCTATTGGTCTCAACCTTTACGCCCGCCTGCTAGCCCAGGCTGTTGAAGAATTACGCACCGGCCGACCGGCCCGCGCCAGCCACGACATCCTGCTCGATCTGCCGATGGAAATCGCCATTCCCAAAGATTTCGTCACCAGCGAGCCGAAGCGGCTTCGTTTGTACCAACGATTGGCTGGCGTCGAGACCGTGGCCGACCTGCATGAATTCCGGACCACGGAGTTCAAGGGCCAAACTTTACCGGAACCTTTAATTAATTTACTGGAAGCGCTGGAACTAAAAATCCTGGCCCAGCGGACGCCGATTACCGCCATTCAGGAATCTAAATACACCGTCGACGGCATTAACAAACAGAAAATCATTATCAAGTTCAGCCGCATGATCACGCCCGAACAAATTGGTCATCTCTTGGAACGCAACCAAGCCTGGGATTTCACCCCAGAGTTCATCAAAATCGACCGTGAGGCATTGGGTAAGAAATGGTTACACGAGTTAAAAGAAGTGGTCAAGATTTTCGAGGAGGCGGATGTGACGATACCAGTGGAAACTCTTATCCCTTCGCCAACTGCCTCGGCGGCGCTTGCCAAAAAATAATTATTGCGCTAGGTTATATTCGTGGCTTGCCAAGGAACTTCCTCGGCCTGGTTTGCGTAAAAAAGCCACTCGTTTATGCCGAGCGGCGGGTGAGCTGTTGATCTGCTTCGGCCATAACGCTGAGCAAATGCCTGATGGCCGGTCCATCCATGACCGCGGCTTCGGTCGGCTGATACCGCAGGGGGTGCGGACGTCGGCAATCGAGCAGGGAAGCTGGCGGAACTGACTTCGACCCCCAGCATCGCAGACATTTACCAGCCTGGTGCCGGGCGCAATGAACGAGCGGACTGGGCACCTTGAACGGGTCTAGTGGTTGGATGGCGGGCTTGATCAGCCAGGCTAGACGCAGATGTAGGCCTTCTGGAAAACTCTGATCTGGTTCAAATAGCAGTCCGAATTGGTCGATACCGACTGTCAGGCTATGCCCGGTCCACCCAACTATAAAGGGGGTGCGATTCATGACGCCTCCCGGAGGATTAAAAAGCGACGGTTATTTATACTTTACTAGTTTCACTTCACATGTCAACCCAGCACCACTTTGATCCCAACGCAGTGTTAGTAAATCACAAAAATAGTGCAGACATGCTCTCTCGGGGTAAAAATCAACGCGCTGGTCAAAGTGGTGCTGGGTCAAACCACAATTCAGCTTCAATAATCGCCGTCGTCCATCGCCTGGCGTCCGTCACATTCGGCGTGATGTCAAAGTTAGTGACCAACAATATGTTTGCGCTATCGCCGAACAACTGGCAGATGTCTGACCTGATCAACACGGGAATTGAACCATCGCGAGCTTCGTCACTGCTGAGCGATATTCAGAATTTACTTCCAACTGACAACTTAAATCTTACCGACATCACGCTCATTACCATTGGCGATCCGCGATACCCAT
>JBGPHQ010000016.1:0-12564 GCA_041484505.1 Patescibacteria group bacterium | reverse complement strand
GGCATCGATGAGTTGTTTTGCCTCACGCTGTAGGCGTGACTGAATACCCAGCTGGTACTCGGCGCCCCAATGCGGCCCGACGATGACATACCCACCTTTTTGATGCGCTCGTTTCACATCAACCAGAACTTGGGCGATGTGGCCGTCTAGATTATCGTACCCGAGAAAGGTCACGCGCTGGCCGTTAATGGTTTTAGTAAGCTGGTAATTCGTCAAGTTCCGCGGGTCGCCGAAATATTCGAGACCGTTTTTTTTGAGCGTCGCGCGGGTGGCGTCTAATCCCGGTTGTCCTTGGTTGAGCGTGTGGTTGTTTGCGAGGGATAAAGTTGTAAGACCGGCGCGTTTTAAGACGGGCGCCATGACCGGATCGAAATTAAAGATGAGCGCCCCGCCGCTAACCGCATGTTTTTTACTGGCGGTGAACGGACCTTCGAGATTAGCGAGCACAATGTCCGGGCCTTTTAAGGCCGGAGTGATTTTTTTGAAGGGGTAATCTTTGCCGTTTTTTTGGATGGCCGACCAAACGTTCCGATCCAGCATTATATCGCCGACCGCGGTCAGGGACCAGGATGAAGCGCCGGCGGGAACTGGGGAGGCTTTCAGCGGGGGAGCTGAAAAGAGCAATATTCCGGCCAACGCGACAATAATCATGAGACGCATAAAGATAGTGTAACATAAGCTACAGCAGAACTTTGTTATGGTATAATGAGCCTTATTATTACCACCTCGCACTACCCGGAGGGAATCGCATGACTATGCATGAAATAACTGTAACTGAGACTCGCCTGCGCGGGCTGTTTACCATCAATCTAGTAATACATGAGGATTCTCGCGGCTCATTTCGCGAGGCATATCAAGCGGCAAAATTAGAGGCGCTCGGCATGCCCAAGCTGGGTCCGGTCCAAATGAATGTTTCTGAAAACATTCGGCCCGGCATCATCCGCGGTATTCACGCTGAACCATGGGATAAATTTATCCACGTTCTCCATGGGCGCGCCTTCGCGGCCATCGTCGATATGCGACCAGAATCACCGACCTTTAGCCAACACCTAACTTTCGAACTCGATCGGACGAAAGCATTATTCGTTTCGCAGGGTTTCGGAAATGCCTATCAGGTGCTTGAATCAGGCACCATATACGGATATCTCGTTAACAAACACTGGTCGCCTGGTCAACGATACACCAGCATACGGTTTGACGATCCCGATCTGGGCATTGTTTGGCCATTACCAGTCGCCTTGGACGATGTGTCGGATAAGGACCGCCACAACCCCCTACTTCGCGATGCATTCGCCGAAAAGTTTTTATCGAGCGCATAATAATATGACTAAAGTAATTATTACAGGTGAGGTAGGATTTAACCAAATGTATTATATGTATCTGTTAGCGAGTCAAATGCGTGATGAAAAGTACATTGGCTCAACCAATGATATACAGGCTCGTTTGAGAAAGCATAATCGTGGCTTGATAACTTCAACGAAAAGGTATCGACCCTGGAAACTAGTATACTTTGAATCCTACATCTCCGAAGATTTAGCCCGACTCCGAGAAAAACAGCTTAAATACCATGGAAACGCCAAGCGGGAACTGTACAAACGCTTAGGTCTTACTTCAAAAAGAAACGCATCTGGCACACACTAAACACCGTTATGTGCTGGGTTCACCCAGCACCACCTGTAAATATACCGTTTATCAAATGACCAATATAACTTACCCACGGTCACCGAAAGTTCTATGATAAGAGTACTTGTTACAGGTGGTGCTGGGTTTATCGGCTCCAATTATATCCACCACGCCTTACGCGTCCATCCCGATTGGGAGATTTGGAATTTCGATAAATTGACGTACGCCGGCAATCTAGCCAACCTGAAAGATATCGCCAGCGATCCGCGGTATCATTTCGTGAAAGGGGATATCGCTGACGCAACGGCCGTAGCTGAAGTGATGAAAAACGGGATCGATACAATCATCAACTTCGCCGCCGAGTCCCACGTTGATCGCTCGATTAAAGGCAGTCAGGAGTTTTTAGTGACCGGCGTGCTCGGTGTCCAAACCCTACTCGATGCGGCGAAGGAAAACCGGGTGAAATTATTTTATCAAATCTCGACTGATGAAGTTTACGGCGACGTTGAAGCGGGCCAATATTCAAAAGAGACGGATCTGCTTCGCCCTTCCAGCCCGTATTCGGCAGCTAAAGCCGCTGGCGATCTGTTGATTTTAGCCTATGCCCGAACACACCGTGTGCCGGTCGTGATTTCGCGGTGCACTAATAATTACGGCCCGTATCAATATCCGGAGAAAATGTTGCCGTTGTTTGCGACCAACTTGGTGGAAGGTAAAAAAGTTCCGGTCTATGGCGACGGCCAGCAAATCCGCGACTGGTTGCATGTTGATGATCATTGCCGGGCCATTGATCTGGTGCTGGAAAAAGGTGTGCGCGGAGAAATCTACAATGTCGGCGCCAACCACCAACCGGAATGGACCAATTTGAAAGTGACACAATTAATTCTTGACGACCTGAAAGCTGGCGACGAGATGATCAGCTTCGTGGCCGACCGGCCCGGCCACGACCGTCGTTACGCCGTCGACACGGCCAAAGTTTCCGTCCTCGGCTGGAAACCGCTGGTGGCGCCGGAGGAGGGTCTGCGCCGAACGGTGCGCTGGTATAAAGACCACCCCGAGTGGTGGCAACCTATTAAAAGTGGAGAGTTTTTGAAGTATTATCAGGAGCAATACCGTGAATAGTATGTTCTTTTTCTTCTTGAAAAAAAAAAGAACCAAAAAGATTCAAGTGCCGGCCAAACTCACTACGGACATCCTGACCCGTCGATTAGTCTGGTTCGACCAGTGGCCGGCACGATTGTTGTCGAATACAGAAAAAATCATATGAAAACCCTAGTCACCGGCGCCAGCGGAATGTTGGGTCAGGCGGTCATGCAAACCTGGTCGGATCTTGATCCGATTGGGTTTGACTTGCCTGAGCTTGATATCACCAATCCGCCAGCCATCGCTCGGGCGCTTGATCTATATCAGCCGGACGCGGTGATGAACTGCGCGGCGTATACGGCCGTCGATAAATGCGAGACCGAGGAAACCAAGGCTAACCATGTTAACGGCACGGCGGTGGGATACTTGGCAAAAGCGTGCACCTTGCGGAATGTCCGGCTGATTCATATCAGCACCGATTACGTTTTTGCTGGCACTAATTCAGCAGGCTACCCTGAAGATGCGCCACTGGCGCCGCTCAATGCCTATGGCCGATCGAAAGCCAAGGGGGAACACGAAATTGTGAATAACGCGCATCAATATTATTTAATCAGAACATCTTGGCTATACGGTCCCGGCGGCAATAACTTTGTGAAAACCATGCTGGACCTAGCCAAAACAAAACCGGAACTGAAAGTAGTGAACGACCAGCACGGCAAACCGACGTACACCCGCGACTTGGCGGTGTTCATCAAGCAATTATTGCTCGACCACGCCCCAAGCGGCATTTACCACGGGGTGAACGAAGGCAAAACAACTTGGTACGATTTTACGCGCGAGATTTTCCGTCTGGCCAATGTCAATACGCCGGTAGTGCCCTGTACCAGCACGGAATTCCCGCGCCCGGCCAAGCGCCCGGCCTACTCGACACTGTTAAACACCAAACGCCCGCTGATGCGGCCGTGGACGGAAGCGTTGCGTGACTATTTGGCGGAAATTGGGTATCCTGTTCTAGCATGATCCCGTTAGAAGTTAAGAATAACGATTTGACTAACGTGTCTTTATCGACAGCTATTTCATATTTTGACATTTGTGAGACTACTCCGCCCCATGCGCGCGAACGAACAACCGGAATCGACAAATCGATACAGGTCGGCACAAATATGGTTAGTTTAATACACCTCTAACAGGATGAAAGGAATTATCCTTGCCGGCGGGTCCGGCACCAGGTTGCGCCCCCTGACGCTCGTGACGAGCAAACAGCTGTTGCCCATCTACGACAAACCGATGGTGTTTTATCCGTTGCAAACTTTATTGAACGCGGGGATTAAAGAAATTCTGATTATTGTCGCGCCGGATCGCGCCGGCGATTTTTTACGCGTGCTCGGCTCGGGTAAAGAGTTCGGCGCAAAGTTTACCTACGAAATTCAGGATAAACCGAACGGGTTGGCCGAGGCGTTCCGCATCGGCGCTGATTTTATTGATGACGGTCCGGTGACGCTGATCCTGGGCGACAACCTTTTTCTCGGCCATGATAATCAATTGAACGAGGCTATCAATACTTTCCAATCCGGCGGGCGGGTATTTTCCAAAGAGGTCGCGGATCCGGAACGGTTCGGGGTGGTTGAGTTCGATGCCAAGGGGAAAGTACTGTCGATTGAAGAAAAACCGACCCAGCCGAAAAGCAATAATGCCCTGACCGGATTATACGTTTTCGACAAGACGGTAGTCGAAATCGCCAAGAATCTAAAGCCCTCGGCCCGCGGCGAATTGGAGATCACCGACATTCACAAAGTTTATCTTAACCAAGGCCAACTGGACGTGCGCATGTACGCTGGCGAGTGGTTTGACACGGGGACGATGGATTCCCTCTTGCGAGCTGGTTTACTGGTGGCGAACTTGCGGGGCGAGAAAATACAATAACCCGCCCGCGAGATGAGGCAGTAAACCGAATTACTGCTCGGTGTAAGAAATGATGGAATATTCGCCACTCGTTGGGAAGGAGGGTGGTGGGGCGAAGATTAGGTTGGCGTCGAAATTAAGATACCGGTTGCAGTATCCGGAATTGTTGGACAAACTGCCGCCGCAACTGAATAAGTTGCCAATCCAGGCAAAACCGTAGCGCTGGTTCGTGGCCATTGATCCCAGGGTGGTTAAGTTCGTGCGTTTGCGAAAATCCTTACAACTTGTTTCAACACCCGGTAACGGACTGCCGCTCGGACTAACCTGGAAATTCGAAGCGGTGTTAGAACCAGTGAACCAGCTACCGTAGTATGGCCGCCCGACGCGACCCTTTTGGGCGATCAGCGCGGCGTCAATGGTAATATCGTTCTGGCTGAAGTAGCCGGTCAGAATGTTGTTCTGTGCAATTAGACCAATCGCATCTTGGCCGTCAGTGTGGGTGTATTTTAGATCGTTATTGACATAGATGTTAACTTTACCGGTGGCGAGTTGATTCTGATCCGCGGCCACGACGGTTATCCGGGCGCTGTCAATTTGACCGTCAACCCAAGTGTCTTCCGGCACGAAAATTACGCCATTAGCGGGCAGGGGTACACCGAGTTGATAAACAGTTTGGTCCGCGGCCCGGGTGCCAATCGAGAAAGAGGACATTACGCAGGCTACGGCGGCTGTATTACAAGTATTGCCTCCGCCACAGTTACTGTTTTGAGTGCAATATTGATTAAAGTTGTTCGAGCAGTAATTTTGGCAGGTTTGGTCGGAGTAGCAGAATTTATTAAAATTGTTAGTGCAGTAACCGAAATTCCGCCAGGCGAACTGGCAAGTGCCGCTACCACTGCAATTGCTGTTTGCGGCACACGATTGGTGGGGATTGTTCGAGCAGAAGCCACTGTTATATTGGCACGAAAGTTGTGAAATGACCCGGTGGATATCAACCTTATCATCAGTTCGGAACGTCAGTTGATAACCTTGGGCGCCGGATGAAGGCAGTAACAGGCCGCTTGGGCTGGCCGCCAGCCCCTTCAAGGTGGCCAGGTCGAGGGTAATACCGTTAAAATCAACCGGCGGAACCGGAAACAACTTGCCGCCGAGAAAGGTGGTGGCATCAGGATTAAGTGACCAAACGCCTGGTTTGGTGCCTGCCCCGTCGGGATCGGTGTAGGTGGTTTGCGAACTGCTGACCAATCCGTGAGCGACGCCGTCGAAATGAATGCCGCCATTCGAGTGCACCGGTCCGAAAGTTTCGGTGCCGCCGCCGAAACGCATATCGGCGTTAGCGACCACGGCGTATTTCGACAACGACGGGACGCCGAGTTTAACCGTCACCGTGCGCCGGGCGTTCGGCTGGGTTAATAAATAGCCGGAAGAGACGACCGTGGCGATGGATGAACCGGTGACCGGCGGGGTGATAGTCAGTTCGTATCGGCCGATAACTTTGCCGGTGGCGTCGGTGAAATCGTGGACATAAGGACCGGCGGAATTCGTGCCGTCTTGGTAGTCAGTTGGATAGTGAGCCAAGCGCCAGCGGTAATAATTGACGCCCGCTTCAGCCACCTGGGATATTTGTTGCTGGCGAATCTCGCGGTTGCTGAGGATATTTTGTGAGCTGACGATTTGGAGTAGCGCTAAACTGATGGCCGTAATCATGCCCATGATGACGATAATCATGGTCAGTTCGATGCCACGGCGAAGTTTGAAACGTAGTCGATAAGCCATTAGTAGTTGTCTTTTAGGTTACGAAGCTGAGCTTTAAGTTCGATGGTTGAGGCGCCGGGCGGGGTGGCGGGATTATCGTCGAAAATAACGGTCATTTTTACCAGGCGGATGTTGCTGACCGTAATCGGATTCATGACCGCTTCGGAACCGGTATAATTTTTATCGTAATATTGAAATAGCGCCTGACCGCCGTTTTGAACGCCGGTCAGGAGGGCGGAGACTACTTCTTGATTAGCCGGATAAGTAGCCGGATTCCCGACCGGTTGGATACGTCCAAGTTGTAATGACCCGCCCGCCAGAAATATTCGCGCTTGCTGAACGCCGGCGCCGGACGGCATGGCGGTGTAGAAGGTGAGGCTGGTGGCGGTCGCGGCAATGATCGGGTAGGCGCCGGTCGGACTCGATTCGGTTTGGCGGATTAAACTGACCGTGGAGCGGACGATCTGTTGGGCGTGGTCGACGGCGTTAATGTAACTCTGGCGGGCGCGGTTATCGCGCAGAGCGCTGGCGATCGCGCTGACGACGGTCACGAAGATGGTGACCATCAAAGTCACGCTGATGATAATTTCTAGCAAAGTGAAACCGGCCCGGCGCGTCATGGATTCGGCGTTAACTCAATAATTTGGGTAGTATTGCCGTTGACGGTAATCGGCGCATTGGCCGGTTGGTAACCAGTGGCCGTAACGTCGACAGAATATGCGCCCCCGGCCGGTAGGGGAGAAAAGAATACTTGGCCGGGCGGCGTGCAGGCGTTGTTTTTAATGACACTGATTCGATTAATCGTTGGCGCGACGAGCGGATCGTCCGTGTGTAGGAATAGCCGGTAACGGAGATAGCGCCGACCGCTCAGCGAAGCGTGGATTGATGAACCACTGGCCGTGTAATAAGTAGCGGTCGTGCCGTCTGGTCCGATGAAATCGGTGGGGGTGGTCGGCGTTTCAACCACGCCGCTCCGGCGGACTTGGAAGGCGATATCGTAGTTGAGCGGGCACAAGCCATTGAGAGCGCATGTGCCCGTGAGAGCCGCGCCAATTTTGGCCGTCCCGTTAGTATACCCCGCGTCATCCGGACTCCGCACCGTCGTCCAATACTTTGAGCTGTTGGAACCGCTGACCTGGAGGACCAGCCAGTACTTCGTTCCGCTAACCAGGGCGGTATGTGGGGCAAAGGTTTGGGTCAGCCAGGAGTTTTGCCAAGTGCCGCTCCCGTCGCTTGGCACCGCGGCGGTAATATCCTGACCCGAACCGGAAATATTATTGCCCGGCGCGTTAGCGGCGTCGCTGTAAATAAAAGCCGTAATGGTTGTAGTCGGAGCGCTGTGCTGGGCGAGCTTCAGGTCAAGACTGTCAATCGTGTCGTTGGCTCCGGCCACGAAACTTTGAACCAAGAAAACGGTGTTGGCGGAATCGCCGATGTTTTTGGTAAACAATGGAGTGGTGCTGGGATTACTGGTGGCATCGACGGTCGGACTGCCGTTAGCGGTGTCGGCGCCGGAGGTGGCGACCTGGAAACGAACGGCGTTCGCGCCGGCGCTCGGCGGCTGGCTGGTCGGCTCCCAACTGAGGGTGGTGTAGTTGGTCGGATTGCCGCTGTCGAAAGAAGAGGAAGTTAAAGTGCCGTCGACGACCGGTCGAAGGAGTTGTGTGTACTGGATGCTAAGATTACTGACGGCGGGCGTGAGGTCCTGATCGGCGGTGGCCAGCGTCACCCGCCAGCGCAAATCGGAACCGGTGGCCGCGAAAGTGTGGGCCGCGCCGGGGGTGACATTCTCGAAATTGAGGCCATCCGCAGCTAAGGCGTAGATGATGGATTGGCCATTAAGCTGGTCGGTCGCGCTGAGGGTCGCCTCGGTTATTTTTCCGGTGGCCGTATTTAGGGTAGTCGATTGCGCCCCGGCTCCCAAGGTGAATTTAGACGGGTCAAAATTATCCAACGGCAAACTAATTTTCCCGGCCGACGTGTTCCAGTCAGCCGTAGTATTCCCCGCATCTTTTTTATCGACCGTATGAAAATCTTCTGTTACTGAGCCCGGCGTAGCGGTCGAGCCCAGCGTCAGCAAATTGTTAGAGCTGGTGTCAATCGCGCCGCTGAGCGTGGCGTATTTTGTTAGGTCGCCGTAGGTAGTTTGTCCCGGGCCGCCGATCCAGGTGTTCTGCTGGAGAACACCCTGATCGGTAATCAGGGTGGCATTATAAACTCCGCCATCGTTAATGGCGACGGTCGCATTAGCCACCGGCGCATGCGGGCCGACTTCACGAACAATGATCCGCGCGGTGTGGTCCTGGTGCGGGGTTAAAACCACCGCTGCGGTGACCGATGACGCAGGATTAATCCTGATTGTATCCGGCGGTGTGACGCCGGCGACATCGTCTCCGCCAGGGTCGATAGTCAGAGCGTAATTATCCGCCGGCAAGTTGGAGATTAGGAACTGTCCGGCCGCGTCGGTGGCGAAAGTGCGATCATAAGCCGACACGTCGGGTGCCTCGCCGATCAGTTGTTCACCCGTGATCCGCACGGTCACCGACCCCAGACCGTCGCATGTATCTCGGTCAAGCGCCCGCACCAACAGTGAACCGACGCGATCGATAAACAACGTGACCGGGGTGGCCTGACTAACATAGACGGAGGTGTCCCCGTTTTTCGGATTCGGATTTTGAGCGGAGGCGGTATTCGTTTGGTCGGTCGAATAACCGGTCTTGCTGACGACGACATGATAGGTCTTATCAGCCGCCGGCAGGCTTAACAACTGTAATTGGCCGTGAATGTCTGTTTGGTTGACGACATTGACGGCCGGATTGGCGTTAGTCACCTGGACGGTCGCGCCGCTGACTGGCTGGCCGTTGTTGTCGCTGACGGTGATCATCAGCGCCCCGGCATTATTTGCGAACTCGAGTGTTTTTGGCACGAAGCTGGTGGTCAGGCGCACCGGTTTCTGGCAAGAACTGGCGCTCCAACAGACTCGCACCTCAACCTGTTTGTAGTCGGCCGGCACAGTGTCAGTCGGGGCTAGGCCGTCGGCTGGATCCTGGACGTAATTGATGGCGATGTCGACCGTGAACGTCCCGCCGTTGCGCGAAACTGTTTGGGTCGAGAGGAGCGGACCGGTCGGGTAGGTGACGTCGCTCCCGATCTGGTCATACGGCAGGTTGCGGATAGTTTCCATTTGCTCCTGGGCGATGGTGGCCGCGGTTGTTTTAAGCGACGACAGAACGGCGATCTGGTGGACCTGTTGCGACAGCCCGATCACGGCCAACAGCATAATCGAGAAAACAGCGATGGCCACGATAACCTCAACCAATGTAAACCCAGCACCACTTCTGCGCTGACGAACAGCCGGTGTTCTTATAATGCCAGGTTTATTTTTAAGATCTTTGATAAGTTTTTCTCCATTTTGGGAGGAAGTGGTGCTGGGTGAACCCAGCCGGCTGTTTAGTGCTGGCCAGCCCCCGGTGTTCCCCCCCATATTTATTTCTATCATTTAGGCGGCGTAACGATAACCGTATTATACAAGAAAATACTAACTTTGTCTATTTTTGTGGCCCGCTGTTTATTTCCAAACATGCCTACCAAGTATGCTTGTGTAAAAACATTTTTTACTGTATTAGTATCGATAGGCCGCCGTGGCGAAATGGCAGACGCACTAGCCTTAGGAGCTAGCGGGAGCAATCCCATGTCGGTTCGACTCCGACCGGCGGCACCACTTGGGCGGGGCGCGTCAGCCTTCTTGCCCGCCACAGCGACAGCGACCGCGGGAGGAGCTGATGCCCGCAAGGGCTTGAGAGTTTCCCGCCACCTTGAACAAAAAAATTATGCGGGCGGGATCCCGCAGTGGCGGTGACAAATCTTTCCTCCAGCACCACTAACCATTCGCGTTCGCTCAGGTTCGTGGCGGAGCCATCATACTCTAAAGCTTCAGTTGGCAGGTCAACAAAAAACCGCCATGGCTGGCGGGGGTCGCTAGCTCGGGGCTAATCGCCCAGAGTTTTTTTCATGTCATTATACTGTTCTTTCGTAATTTCTCCTTTGGCAAACCGTTCCTGAAGTATATCAAGGGCGGAAGAATGTCCGTCATGATGGTCGCGGCGGTGCATCCAGTGTCGACCACCACCCAGGGCCCGAACAATAACCACCAGCAAAATAACGAAAATGACCCACCCAAACAACATGCCCAGCGGGTCAAAAAACCCCCAGCCATTCATCATCCCGAAACCGTTGTAGTAGTGCATATC
Organism: Patescibacteria group bacterium; assembly: GCA_041484505.1. GTDB lineage: Bacteria > Patescibacteriota > Patescibacteriia > SBBC01 > CAIJZX01 > CAIJZX01. The sequence continues at coordinate 1,951 of JBGPHQ010000016.1, read as the reverse complement.
TTATAGATTATTTCGGCTACTACAGATTGTAGTAATGAAACCAGCGTTTGTCAAGCGACAAAAAAACCGCCCATGAATCTGGGCGGGGAAATGCTAGAGAACCAGGTTGAGGATTTTGTAGATCATCTGGGCGACGGCGAAGTCGCAGTGCGGATGGGCCGGATGCGGGGCCAGCTCGACCATGTCGAGGCCGACCACTTGCCGACCCGATGACTTGATCAGACGGAAAAGCTCAAGCGTCTCGTCCCACAGCAGGCCGCCCGGGACCGGCGTGCCGGTGGCCGGCATGATTGACGGATCGAGACCGTCGACGTCGAAGGTGACGTAGACATTATTTTGCAGAGCATCGACCACGCGCTGTTGCCAGCCGCCGACACCTTCGCGTTGCCAGGCGCGAATCTGATGCATCGGAAACGGTTGGGTATTGAGCATGAAGTCCGCTTCTTCCCGGCAGTAGGCCCGAAGGCCGACGGCGACGAGTTGTCGCGGCAGGATGACGCCATCCTGGCAGAGCCGACGCATGACGCAGGCGTGGCTCCACGGTGTGCCCTCATACTCGGCGCGGAGATCTGCGTGGGCGTCGATCTGGAGGACGCTGAATTCGCGTGGCTGACTGTATCTGGACGCCTGCGGCGGGATGCTACAAACGGACACCGTGTGCTCGCCACCCAGCGTGACGACGAACTTGCCGGCGGTCAGCAACTCCGTGATTTGTTGCTGGATGATAACCCGGTCTTGAATCAGGCTGAGATCCAGTTCCACGGTCGACGGGAACCTGGGGTACGAGAGGGTGGCGAGGCCATGTTCGAAGCAGAGTTCACGCCTGGTTTCTGGATCGTAGAACTCGACTTGGGCCGAGGCGTCGATGATCGCCTGCGGACCTTTAGCCGCGCCGTGACCGTAACTGACGGTGCGTTCGTAGGGAACACTAAGTATGACGATTTTGGCCCGGTCAGGATGGCTGTGCTCCGGCGGGAGATTCAGGAAATTATCGTACTGCTTTTCCGGCACGATCTTGAGCATGGGACGCTCCTTGGGTTTAAATGGACGGCGGAAACTGTGATGGCCAGATTCTAGCAATTGCTGGATAGTTAGTCAAGAATAAATATAATTAATTTAACTTGGCGCGGGGCGTGGTGGAATTTAACGGCCGTGTCTAACAGTAAAAAAACCGCAGGGTGTGACTGCGGGTTAGTTAGTTTCGACCGGGTGCCGGGTAGGTGATGACGAGGAAGCTTTGGATGTCACTGCTCAAACCGCCATTGTACCAGCCAATGCTTGTGCCAGTGATCACCAACTCCGGGTGGTCACCCTTGAATTTCCTGAGGGACCGTTGCCAGAGGTTGTAGTCGCCTACGATGGTGAAGCGATAAACTCCGTTGCCTAGGTCGTCTGGAATCAGGTACTGAACGTAGTTGGTGCCATACTCGGTTGTTTCCAGACGATAGAAATTGTTGCCCAGGCGGTACTCTGGGGGACGATGACGCGCGGCGTTTGCATCCCGCTCGTATTTCATCACGCAGGCGCCAACCAGAATGAGCATAACGATTAGAATAAACAACACGTCGGGACGCCGGATCTTTATTTGAGACATGGGGGTTCTCCGGAAGGGTGGGAAGGAACGACTAAGAAGCACTAACAACCTAGCAAGTCTCTGGTTTTGTCAACCCCCGCTTGACACCGTCAATAAATGGTGTATCATTAGACCATAGACAAATTTTGGTGGCTCCCTAGGAAAGGAGTCACCGAAATGTTGTTCAGAATTATCATTATTATCGCGGGTTTAAGCGTCCTGGCCATGCCGGTTGGGCTTGGTTTAGGTCGGGTCCAGGCCGACGGACCGACGGTGGTGATTAACGAGTTGATGTGGATGGGGTCGTCGGCCTCAAGCGCCGATGAATGGATCGAACTGCGCAACCTAACCGACATGGCGGTCGATATTTCTAATTGG
>JBGPHQ010000015.1:0-12603 GCA_041484505.1 Patescibacteria group bacterium | reverse complement strand
CGCCTGGAAAAACTAGTCGGCGGACTGGGCGCGATGGAAAAGTTACCGCAAGCAATTTTCGCGGTCGACATCAAACACGATCAAACCGCTGTGCGCGAAGCTAGAACCGTCCACATTCCAATTATCGCCATGTGTGACACTAACGTTAATCCCACCGATATTCAGTTTCCGATTCCGGCCAACGATGACGCGACCAAGGCGATTACCTACGTCACCGATCGGCTGGTGGAAGCCATTGCCGACGGCCGTCAACAGCATGACCAACGGTTAGCCCTGGCCGCGCGCGAGGCGGCGGAAGCTTTAGCGGCGGCCAACGCCGCGACCGATAATCCGACCGTGGCCGAAATTCCGGACGCGGCCAGTGTCAGCGTCGGCGTATGAAGCACATTTCCACCGCCCATATCCAAAAACTTCGCCAGCAAACCGGCGTCGGCATATTGGAAGCTAAAAAAGCCTTAACCGCCGCGCAGGGAGATATGGCGTTGGCCATGGAAAATCTGCGGAAAGCTGGCCAGAAACTAGCGGCCGCAAAAAGCGCGCGGTCAGCGGCGGAGGGGGTGGTCGGGACTTACCTTCATCCCAACGGTAAAATTTCGGCCATGGTCGGGCTGGCTTGCGAGACGGATTTCGTGGCCCGGACCGACGATTTTAAGAATTTGGCTCACGATTTAGCCATGCACATTGCCGCCGCTAATCCGCAGTATCTTCAGTCGGCCGATGTGCCGGCCACGGTGGTGGCTAAAGAGCGCGAAATTTTTCAGGCCCAATTGAAAGCGGAAGGCAAACCGGCCAAGATGTGGACTAAAATAGTTACTGGCAAGCTGGAAAAGTTCTACGCAGAAAATTGTTTACTTAACCAACCTTTTATCAAAGACGATGCGAAAACTGTGACGCAAGTGATTGAAGCGATGGTGACGAAGTTCGGTGAGAATATAAAAGTTAATTCTTTCGCCCGGTTATCCGTTTGAGATATGATCATCGACCTGGTGGCTATTATCGTTTTCCTCACCAGCCTGATCGGGTTAGCGATTGTGATCGGCCGGAAATTTCCGACCCTGGCGGCCGTCGATCCGACGGCCACGGCCGGGCCCACGGCGGAGCGGAAGCACAGCTTGATTGAGGAGCGGTTACGTCGAAAAGTCACGTCCTGGTGGACTAAGATTGCGGATCGTAGCGCCCCGCTGGCCGCGACGACCGGTCGACTAGCGACCGCCGCCCACCGGAAGTTAGTCGATCTGGAACACGAGTATAAAATTCGATCGTTACCGGTTTTTCTATCACACCGCCAACGCCGAAAAATAGACCAACAGATTGCGGCCATGCTCAATCAAACCCAGGCCATGATCGACGAAAAAGAGTATGCGGCGGCCGAAGAAAAAATTATGCAAGCTGTCCGGCTTGAACCGCGATCAATCCCGGTGTTTGAACTGCTGGGTCAGCTTTACCTGACGACGAAAGAGTTCGCTCATGCTAAGGAGGTCTATCAGTACTTACTGAAACTGACCGGCGATTCGGACGCAATCTACCAGCACCTAGGCGAAGCCGACCTCGGGGCGGGACACCCTGAAGCGGCCAAGCTGGAACTCGAACGAGCGGTCGAACTAAACCAGAATGTGGCGTCGTACCATTTAGAGCTAGCCCAGGCTTATACTGCGCTTGAGGATCACCCCAGCGCCTTTGCCAGTGTCCAGGAAGCGGCCCGGCTCGAACCGAATAGCCCGAAAGTGCTTGATCAGTACGTTGAGGTCAGCATTGCCGCCGGGAAGAAGCAGTTCGCCGAGGACGCCGTGGCCCGCATCGAAAGCGTCAATCCGGAAAATACTAAGATTGCGCAGTGGCGGACCCAGATCGCCGCCCTTGAGGACCGGCCATTGACATCAACGCCAGAAACTGGTATCGAATAGACGACCAAGCATACGCCGTTGTAGCTCAGCTGGTAGAGCATCTCCATGGTAAGGAGAAGGTCACCGGTTCAATCCCGGTCAACGGCTCCACGGGTCGGTAGCGAAGTGGTCAAACGCGCCTGACTGTAAATCAGGTGGCCTCGCGCCTTCGAAGGTTCGAATCCTTCCCGGCCCACCAAAAGTTATGTATTACGTATATATTATACAAAGTATCGGAACGGCCCAACACTATATTGGACACTGCGAAGACATACCTATACGATTGAAGAGGCATAATACTGGCAAAGTTCATTCAACAAAATCAGCGCGTCCGTGGAAAGTAATTCGAACGGAAAAGTACTCAACACGTGCCGAAGCGTATCGACGGGAGAGTCAGATAAAGTCCTATAAAGGCGGGAAAGCATTCAAAAAACTACTGACTGCCACCGCCCAGGGCGGGGTGCCGCCCGAGGCGGCATAAATCAGGTGGCCTCGCGCCTTCGAAGGTTCGAATCCTTCCCGGCCCACCAAAAGTTATGTATTACGTATATGTTATACAAAGTATCAAAACTGCCCAATATTATATTGGACACTGCGAAGACTTAGTTGTACGCTTGCGAAGTTCTTCTAAAATCTTGCCGGAGTAGCTCAGTTGGTAGAGCAACGGTTTTGTAAACCGTAGGTCGGAGGTTCGATTCCTCTCTCCGGCTCCAGGGGTTTGTTAATTGGTTCATTAGTTACTTCGTTAATTTATTGATGTTGATAATTCAAGCAGTGAATCACCAGAAAAAACTTTCATACACCTCGCCGAATCCCGTTCCAATTAACCAATTCACCAATTATCCAATCAACCAACCCTATGTCCCAAGATAACCTGATCAAACTTCAGTGCACCGTCTGTAAGCACATTAATTACCACTCTAAGAAAAACAAGAAGAAGCTCAAGAATAAAATTGAATTGAAGAAGTACTGCAAGTGGGAAAAGAAAATGACCTTGCATAAAGAGGCCAAGTAGCCTTAGGATAAGGCTTACGGGGGTGTAGTGAAATGGCTATCACAAAGGTCTCCAAAACCTTTATTCAAGGTTCGAATCCTTGCACCCCTGCCAAGTGAGGCTGGACGAATCCTTGCACTCGTGACCAGCTCCACTTCCAAAACTCATGCGTTTGCTTTAATTTTGGGTGATTTGTTTACTTTGATGTTCAACATTTAAGCATTTCGTTGGAAATTGGGGCTGGTCTTGCCAAAAGAACAACTGTCTCTCTTTCTTTCGTGGAGAGATTTTGGGTGTTGTAAGCTTGCTTGGGGCTCGACTTTGATGTATAATTGCTCGTCTTTTGATTACAGCTATGACCACCGACCCCGCACCACATCCTGCGGCCTGGGTGCGGGGCAAGTAACTTTTTATCTGTGATTTATCCTCATGACAAAAGATTCGGTAGTTCTCCGGTTTAGCGACGTCACTTTCGAATACGAGCACGGAAAAAAATTGCTCGATGAAGCAAGTTTTTCGGTTCGATCAGGAAGTCGAATAACGTTAATGGGCCAAAACGGCGCCGGAAAGAGTTCGATCTTCAAAATGATTACCAACGAACTCGAGCCGACCTACGGACAGGTATTTCGTTCACCCCAAGATGCGACGGTGGCTATTGCCCGCCAAGTCATGCCGAAAGAGATGGCCGAACTCACAGTTCGCGAATATTTCGCCACCGCTTTCCCGACCGTCGAGTACACCCTAGATAAAAAGATTAAGGATGTTTTCGATATCGTGCACCTGTCGTTACCGTTGGATAAACAGGTCAAACAACTTTCCGGCGGACAGCAAGCGCGACTACTCCTGGCGCATGCCTTAATCCAGAACCCTGATTTACTTCTGCTCGACGAACCGACGAACAACCTCGATCAATATGGCATTGACCATTTGACCGGATTTTTAATGACCTACGAAAAAACCGTTATCGTTATTTCGCATGATGCGGACTTTCTAAACGCGTTTTCCGATGGGGTGCTCTACCTCGATGTGCATACTAGAAAAGTTGAACAATACACCGGCGACTACAATAACGTGGTTGAAGAAATCAAGGCGCGCATGGAGCGAGAAAATCTTCAAAACGCGCGGATGCAACGGCAAATTAAAGAGAAGCGTTCCCAGGCCGAAGTCTTCGCCCACAAGGGCGGTAAACTACGGGGCGTGGCTAAGCGTATGCGCGGACTGGCCGAAGAGGCCGAAGAGAATCTGGTTGATGTTCGTCAGGAAGATAAAACGATTCGACCCTTTACAATTCCCGCCCAAGAATTCGATATTCACTTCCCCGGCAAGATCGCCGAAATTCGATCAGTGACGATCGTGAAAAATCATAAATCCAAAGATAAAGAAATCAATGTCGTGGTCCGTAAGAACATGCATGTTTTAGTGGCCGGTCCGAATGGTATCGGTAAGAGCACATTACTGAATAAAATGGTTTTGAACCAGTCAGAGCATGTGACTATCCCCGCGGAGGTGATCGTGGGTTACTACCAACAGGATTTTGGAAATCTAGACGGCGAACAAACAGCGTATGATGTGTTGCAGGAAGTCATGAAGGAGAACGATGAACACAAACTGCGCTCAACGGCGGCCGGTTTCTTGCTCGATGGGCCGTTGCTGGCCAGCAAAATCGAAGCCCTATCCGAAGGACAAAAGGGGTTGCTGTCATTCTGCCGCCTGGTGCTCATGAAACCGGGTTTACTCATCCTTGATGAACCGACCAACCATATTAACTTTCGCCATTTGCCGATCCTGGCGCAAGCGCTCGATGAGTACCAAGGGGCGATGATTATGGTCTCGCACATTCCAGAATTCGTGAAACAAGTGCGGATTGATGAGATAATCGATTTGGATTCGTAATGCGTCCAAGTTCTCTGACCCGATGTTTATTAAGAAACGGTTGACAACTTGTTGTATCTTGATAAAGTGTGGTTATGACATTATGGTGGCGGAAAAGCCAGTGTATGCCGAATTATGTAACCCAAGCGCATTTTGACCAAACGGTCGAAAAGCTGATTACTCGGGATGAATTCAGGTCCAGTCTGAGTGACCTTCGCCATGATCTCATGACGAAAATGGATAGCATGACTATTATCTTACAACGGCTTGATCAAGAGCGAGTGTTCACCGTCGAGTGGATTCGTCAGGTTGAATCAGATATCGAGATGCTCAAAAAGCATCTGAGCTTAGCGTAGTATTGATATTCAATCCATCATCCGGTAATGATATTAGGGCCAACCCTGGGCCTACCAGGCGCAGCTCAGTCGGCTATGATGTTATTATCACCCCGCAACTTCTCAGCAGGCTCGAGGTACGGGGCAGGTCGGCTCCCATTTTGGTGACAATTATATTAAGTCAATGAAGACGCATTTTGATGTAATTGTGATCGGCGGCGGCGCCTCCGGCATGATGGCCGCCGGGCGGGCGGCCGAACGTGGTTTAAAAGTCTTGTTGTTGGAAAAAAATAAGGTGCTGGGTAAAAAATTAGCCATCACCGGCGGCGGACGGTGCAACATTACCAATGCCGAGGAACAAGAAGGTCTATTATTGGCGCATTATGGGTCGGCCGAGAAATTTTTGTATTCATCATTTGTCCAGTTCGGAACGGACGACACGTTTTCGTTTTTTTCCGGTTTGGGTTTACCGCTAGTCGTGCAAGAAGGAAAACGTGCCTTTCCGAAGACCGAGCGGGCGACTGATGTGGTTAAAGCGCTAGCCGCTTATCTGCGGCGCGGTCAGGTTGAGATTCGGACTGGGGTCACAGTCACCGGTCTCAACGCCGATATGACCGCCATCACCGGGGTGGTGGTCAACGGCGTTACTTTGACCGCTGATGGCTATATTCTTGCTACCGGCGGGCAGTCACGGACGGAGACTGGCTCGACCGGGGATGGCTTCAAATGGCTACGCGATCTGGGGCATATCGTTCAAGAACCAACTCCGACCATCGTCCCGCTGGCGGTTAGTGATAGTTGGATCCGTTCGTTGGCTGGCGTCGCATTGCCCGACGTAAAAATTACCTTTTATGTGGCCGGTGAAAAAAAATTGGTGTTAAAAGGTAGAATACTTTGCACCCACTTTGGTTTATCTGGCCCATTGATACTGAATGCGGCTGGCCAGGTGGCTGACCTGTTACACGCCGGTCCGGTGACGGCCGCGATCGATATCTGGCCAAAGCTTGATCTGGGGGCGCTCGATAAACAGGTGACGGAGATTTTTGATCAGCATAAGAACAAGGTTCTGAAGAATGTGATGAAACTCGTCACCCCCGCCGGGACCGCGACGGCGATTCTGTCTCTCCAGACTGAAATTGATGTTGATAAAAAAGTGCACAGCGTGGCGAAAGAAGAACGAAAAACCATCGTTCGCCTGTTGAAAGCCGTGCCGGTCGTCATTACCGGACTGATGGGCTACGAACGGGCGGTGGTGGCTGACGGCGGATTATTGCTCAACGAGGTTGATGGAAAAACGATGCGTTCCCGAAAATTTGCTAACCTCTACGTCACCGGTGATCTCCTGCACATTAGCCGGCCATCAGGCGGGTATTCACTTCAGCTGTGTTGGACAACGGGCTGGGTGGCGGGAAGTAACGTTTAAAAAAACAAGGAGTCGTAGGCGGCTCCTTGGTGAAGGTGCGAATTATTTGTTCGATTTTGGTGGCTGGACTTGTTGGGTCAGGCGGAAGCGTCGTTCGATTTCATCAACTTTCTGATCGATCCAGCTCACCCAGCGGGGCGGATCGTGGACCTTGACATCCTCGGACAGAATAAGATTCCCTTCAATCAGCAGATTCTGCGGATGGACATAGGTCCGAAAAATCCAGTCCCACAACCAGAAACCGAACACCCCGCCGATGGCCATATTGAAGCGTTTCCGATAGTGGTGCATCCGGTGGAAGCCGAAGAATCGGACCCATATTTTCCCGAAGCGTGGATCTTCCAACTTGGGTTGCCACCAAGCTTGCGGATAGTGGTGGACGGCGTGAATGACCTCATATAGCCAGTAGGCCAGGGCGATGGCGCTATACCCGCCGATCAACATCGGCCGGCGCGGCCAGACGAGATGGAGCGGGATGAAAAGCAGGCTAAACATCGCCCAAAACCCGAGTAAAGACCACCAGGGAAATGCCGAGCCTTCAAATTGCCCCGGCTCGACCATATCGAACTTGCTGATAACCACCAGGCCCGGCCGGGTGGGAAGATATTTGGTGGTAATCTTGGTCTCGTCGTGATGATGGCGGTGACTAACGGCGAAGCGGGCGAACCACGAGAACAGGATACTATGCAAGACCCAGCGATGAAACGCCCACTCGAACAAACCGGTGCCGAGATGACCGACGAAGATAGTGATAGGCAAGATAACCATCAACCACCGGCCGGAAGCAAGCTCTGATTCCCAAACTCCGCGGAAAACGAAACGGAGGAACAGGCCGAGCAACAAGCATTGCCCGGCGACTTTCCCCGTAAACCAGGGGATCGGCAACGGACGATCTTGAACGCTCATAACGAACCTCCGATCGGATTTTGATTGTTAAGGTGCCAAGGCGTGGGCACATAACGTCAGGGATATATGCCAGAGTGGACTTGATTTTAACATTTACCGTAATGGTTGTCGATCAATAGTGTGCACTGGTGGTAAGACCGATTTCTTACGTAGCCCTAGATACATTATGTTTTGACCGGACTCAGATTGACACTATTGCTAGTCGGTCGCCCGGTATTTTACCGACAAACAACAACACCCCCCGGCCATCCGGAGGGTGAAGCTAACTGTTTAAGACTTATTTTAAGCTGACCGCCCGGATCATATCGTTACCGTCGTCGGCCACCAGCAAGGTCGAGCTGTTAAGCATTAACAACTGGCGCGGGTTGCTAAAACTAGCCACGGACGGCGCCCCGTTGCGACTGCCTTTCCGGCCGCCAGTCAGGGTGGAGATTTGCTTGGTGGCGGTGTTCAAGACACGGATCCGCAGACTGCCGCCTTCGGACAGATAGAGCATGTTCTTCGGGCCGTAAGCGAGGTAATTCGGCAGTGATAGTCGTGAGTTGGCGAAACTACCGTCGCGGAATCCGGCCTGGCCGTTGCCGACCAAGGTCGCTACTTTTTTGGTAATTAGATCAATCGTCCGGACGGCGTGATTGCCCCATTCGACGACATATAATATTCGGCCGTTTGATGATAGCAGCAAACTGACCGGTCGTTTAAACTGGGCCTGCTTGGCCGCGCCGTTTTTCAGGCCGGCTTTGCCAGTCCCGGCTAATAAGGCGGTATTCCCAGTGGCGATGTTGACCGTGCGGATGCGGTTATTATCGCTGTCCGCGACGTAGAGAGTTTTACCGTCTTTACTGATCGCCAAGCCCATCGGCCGGTCGAAGTAAGCGCAACCGGCGACGCCGAGATCAGCCGTCGCGCACGGGGCACCTTCGGCGTAGGCGTTCTTCGTCCCGTTGAAGGCATTGAAGTTGCCGGCGCCGGTCAAGGTTGACATACTGTTTGTTTTCCGGTCGAAAACGCGGAGCCGGTTGTTGTTCCGATCGGCGATGTAGATGGCCGTGCCTTTCGGCGACAGGACCATTTGGGTCGGGCCGCTAACGCGAGCCACGGCGGCCGGTCCGTCAACGTAGTTATCGGCCTGCCCACCGGTGATGGACGACAGGACGTTCGTTTTTAGGTTGATTTGTTTCAGGTGTTGGTTAGCGAAGACGTAGAGCTTTTGCTTATCGGGTGACATAGTTAATAGCCACGGTCGTCCGACCCGGGCCGTTAAGCGGGGGCCGTCAAGGTCATTCCAGCGGGTGACGCCGGCGATTTTGACTTCACTTGAACCGTCTTCCCCGGCGCGGAAAACGCTTGAGCCGCCGGAAAACAGCAGGCGCATCGAGGAACCGCAGAAAGTAATGTCCGAAGCGTGATTGTACCATTCGGTTTCGTAGACGCTTTTGATAGTCGTGAATGCGCCGGTGGCCGGATCGAAGGTGACTATTTCGTTCAGGACGCCGTGCAAACCGGAGACGATGTAGATCAAGCCGCCATGCACTTCTAAGCCGTCGGCATTGACGAAGTCAGTTTTCAAGGCGGTCAAGACGCCGCTAGTCAAGTCGATGCGGCCGAAAGATTTGCCGCCATTATAAACCAGGTACAGAGAGTTGCCGCTGATCGCAATTTTACCCGGCGCTTTAATGTTGGCCGTTAAGACCGTCGCGGTTTTGGTAATCGTTGATCCTTTCAGGATCCGGTTGCGTCCGGTGTCGCTGACGTAAAGGGTCATCCCGTCAACCACGACGGCGCCGGGGTTAAGCAAGCCGGTCAACCAAGTCGTGACTTGTCCGCCAAAGATGCGGCGGAGGACAGTTGAGTCGCTATCGGTGACGAACAATTCGTCATTTGGTCCGAGGGCGATGTCCGACGGCAGTTTAAAGGTGGCCGACTTATTAGCGCCGTTGGTCAGGCCGTACTCACCGGTGCCGGCAAAGGTGGTGATGACATTTGTGCCGCCGTCTATTTTTCGGATGACGTGGTTAGCGGTGTCGGCGACGTAAAGACTACACAGGCTGTCGGCGTCGAAACCGCGTGGCCCGTCCAGGGTAGCGGAGTTGGCGTCGCCACCGTCGCCGGTGTACAATTTTCCCAGCCAAGTGGATACCTGGCCGACTTTAGCGGCGGCTGGACTAACCAGACCGAGAAAAAATATAATAGCAATAGCCACAACAAACAGCCGCGTTAGCGGACGATGAAATAATGGCATAGGCGTTGGGCGCATTAAATATTTAGTTTCCTGATTCTCAGGATAACACGGAACTGAAATAAAATCAATTACCGAAGCGCTATGAGCGGGGCACATTATTGCGACTAGGCTAACAGATTATCAGGAAGTGGGAATATGATAGACGACCATCGAATGTCCGATGATGGTGACCGGCTGGTAGGCGTCGAGCCAGGCGTACCGGTTCGGGCTTTTGGTCAGATGCGGACCGGCCACACCGCGTTCGTTAGTTAAGTATGTTTGCGACACGGCCAGCCAACCGGTGACCGGACCGTCGTCGACGTGGTAAATTCTCGCCACGCCGGGCATGGCCGACAATGGGTCGCCGCCGCCGAAGTAGTCGATGTGCATGAGCTGGACGCCCTGTTGTTTGGCGAACGTGGCCAGTCGCGTCAGATCCTGTCCCCAGTCGAGATTTGAGTCGGTCACGAATTGCGCGCCGCCGGACGGCCCGCCGGCCAGGGCGTTGAAGTAGGCTAGGTAACTTGGATGAACACTGACGACGGACACGAATTGCCAGGCCAAGAGCCCACCCAGTGTCATCAGGCCGATTATCCGGAGCCGACCCAACTGTTTCCATAGTTGTCGCCTGGCCGCGATCAGCAATCGGCTGACGAGGAAATAGATAAAAGGTAGGGTGGGTAAAATGTGGCGGATGCCGATATTTAATTGCGAGTGTATGCTGGTCCACCAGTACCAGGCGATAATAACCAGGGCCGTACATTCAGCCAGGTGATCGTTAATCCAGTGTGGGATTCCTCGATATGATTTTTTGGCGTGGATGATCATGACTAGGGCCGAGAGCAAAGCGACCAGGCTCAAGATATGGAACGCCAACGGTTCTTTGATGGCATAAACGATGGGAAAGTACGATTTATGACCGACATTGTCGACCACCCCGCGAAAGAACGTCGTATTCCCATGTTGCGACCGATTCTGCACCAGGAGCACGCCGGTGACATACTGTCCGAGAGCGCGAAAGACCGGTTTTCCGACGGACCAATGAACGTAGGCGGCGAGCGGTCCGGGCGCAAAGTTAGACTGCCAGAACTCGACATCCTGTTGTTCCTTGGCCACCGGGTAGTTGAGGGTATGGAGCATGTAGACCGGAGTGACGACTAGCCCATAGGCGACGCTGATGGCCAGAAGGTACTGTCCGAGACGGACGACCAGCCGGCGGAGGTGGGCGCGCCAGGAATTAAGCCCGCCGCCGGTCACGAACTTAACCATGATCATCAGCGGGAAAAGCGGCAACAGCAGGATCAAAGAAAACTTCGTTAGTTCGGCCAGACCGATGACCAGACCGAAGAGCAGAGTCTGGCGCCAAGTCGGACGTTCAATCCATTTCAGGAAAGCCGCAAAGGACGCAAAGAACGCGACCGTGGCGGCTAGATCAGTCGTGACGAACCGAGCATGGGCTAAGACAGTTGGCGAAACGGCGTAAAAAAACAGGGTCAGCAAGGCGGTCGGCGCGTTCCACCGTCGGCGGATCCACCGGAACAGCCACAGGCCGAATCCGAAGTAAATAATCAGGGTCGGCAGCCGCGCCCAAAAAATCATCTCGGCGGAATGATGGTTGACTTGGTAGAGAAAGATCGGACTGAATGTCCACTGCGCATTGGTGGCGGTCGTCCACGAAGGCAGATCGGATGGGAAGACGATCGGGGTGCGCGTCATCGCGCTCCACATGACTACGGCCAACCCGGCTAAATCTTTCGTCAGCGGCGGATGTTCGGGATTGAGCCGCATGTCGCCGCGAGTAACGTAGGAGTATCCGGCCGCTAGGTGCGGCACCTCATCATCGATCGCTGAATCACCCCGCAAGCTGATAAACGCTAGGATGCTCATCAGGGTTAGGAGTCCAACGGCAATCCAGGTGGTGGTCGGTGGTTTGATCATCGCTCATGAGACTAGCATTGACTGACGGTCGAATCAATGGTGTTAAGAATCGCTCGCATAGTCTTGTCGTCTCGGCCCAGTGGTGCGATAATAAGGTCATGAAAGAACATTTGCCACCATTGTCGGAACAGGCGAAAAACCTACGGCCAGGTATCTACGAACACTACAAAGGTAATCAGTATCATGTCCTGGGCGTGGCCCGGCACAGTGAGACTATGGAAGAAGTAGTGATGTACCAAGCCCGGTATGCCGGCCAAAGTTTTTGGGTGCGGCCGGTAGCTATGTTCTATGAAAATGTAGAATTAAGTGGCGAACGTAAACCGCGATTTCGTTTTCTTCACGCATAACCCATGACTAACAACGAACTGCAAACACTGGCCAAACAAATCCGGGCTGACCTCATCCGTTCCACCACCGCGGCCGGTTCGGGTCATTTGACGTCATCGCTGTCGGCGGTTGAACTGATCACCGGACTGATGTTCGGCGGGGTATTTCGTGCCAACCTGAAAAAACCTGACTACCCAAACAACGACCGCTTGATCTTTTCTAAGGGCCACGCGGCGCCATTACTCTATTCCACCTATGCCGCCGCGGGGGCTATTCCTAGGGCAAAATTAGGGCTACTGCGACGTTTTGGCAGTGCGCTAGAAGGCCATCCAATGACGAAATTCCGCTATACCGAGGCTCCGACTGGGTCACTCGGTCAAGGTTTAGGGATTGGGGTGGGGGAGGCGCTAGCGGCCAGAATCAGCCGTCTGACGTATCGGATGTATGTGCTACTGGGCGATAGCGAAATGGCGGAAGGGTCGGTCTGGGAAGCGCTCCAAATCGCTGCCTTCCACAAACTTGAGAACCTGGTAGGCATAATTGATCTCAATGGTCTCGGGCAGAGCGGACCGACGATGCTTGGTCACGACGCGACGACGATGGCCAAGCGAGTGGGTAGTTTTGGTTGGCAGACCATCATCGTTGACGGTCATGATCTGGAAAAAATTACCGCGGCTTACCGACAAGCCAAAACCGTTCGTGGT
>JBGPHQ010000014.1:0-12936 GCA_041484505.1 Patescibacteria group bacterium | reverse complement strand
GCCGCGCCGATCGCGATCACGCCGAGGAGTACAACTCGCCGCCGAGGATTGACCGTTGAAATCAGGTCTTCGGACAGCAGGTTGACGTTATACGACGTGTCCTCATCCTCAGGCAGAGGGATGACGTCCGGCGCGGCGTGTTTTTTTTCGGTCAGAATCCGTTCGGTCCCCCGTGGTTGACCGGTTGACATCCGGCCCAGCGGACTGGCCGCGGGGCTGGTCGGCAGTGTTTTCGGCCGGCGGTTGAAAAAAGATTTGACCAGGCCGCCCAGACCGGACGGCGGCGGTTCAGGCCGCGTCAATTCCGGCGACCGCGGTGAAACTGACGGCCGACTGGCGGTCGGAATTTTATCCGTGTCTTTTAAGAGATTGACTTCGGGCATCCCCGTTAGAAGTTTATATAGTAGTTAGAAACTTGATTCGCGGGCTGGCGATGACCTATCACCGCTACTGGACTACATACATGAGCCCCTGTGGGCCGCCAATGGTTGTTATAGAGACGTGTCGTTGTTAGAAAATAATTTGTCATATATTTCTCCAAACTTCTAACGGGGCATCGCGGGTAGAGGTTCATTATGCGTTAAGTGATTTTTCAGCCGATTAAGCCGGGACCAGTTCGCGCATAGCTAAACCGATGGCCACGGCGAATCGCGGGCTGAGTTCTTCGAGGGCCGGTTTCAACTCCGTCGGATAGACAACGCGCGCCCAGGGATCGCCGATGAATGTTTTAATCGATAAAGTTTTTTCCAAGTAGTTCGGCAGATTCAGTAAAAAAGCCGAGCCGCCGCTCAGGACGATGCGCTGGATCGGGCCGGCGCCTTGCGAGCGGTAGAGATTTAAAACAAAACGGATTTCATTGACGATCGAACTAATGATGAACTCGACGGTCTTCGGCACCTGCGAAACGGCGCTCCGGCTGACCGACAGCCCGAAATCCCGTTTAAATTGTTCGGCCCGGTCATGGTCAATGTTCAGACTTTGGGCAATAGTTTTAGTCATGGTATTACCACCGATATCAATCGAACGGTTGATGAGCGGAATACCGTCGACTACGACCGCAATGTCGGTGGCCATCGCGCCGATATCGACGATCATCACTGGCGCCGGGTCAGTGCCGATCAACGACCGCTCCAGGGCCAGGGCTTCCGTTTCCAAATCGGTGATTTGCAATCCGGCGGCTTTAAAAATGTCGATATAGCGGCGGACCAGGGTTTTGGGAGCGGCCGTAATTAAAACCCGCAGATTTTTCGGCGCCGGGGCGTTGGTTTTGGCTGGGTCGTGGTTGTCGCGCAGTAGTTTCCAATCCAGCACCAACTCATCGATCGGCATTGGCACAAATTTCTTGGCTTCCCAACGCACGGCCGAATTTAATTCCTTTTTACTCATCATCGGCAGGCTGATGATCGAACTAAAAACGGTAAAGCTCGGCAAGGCGGCTACGGCTTTAACGGTGCTGACATGAGCGTCGTGGATGAGGGTTTTCAAAGCGGCGATGACCGAATCGCGGCTGGCGACGGCGTCGTTTTTAACGATATCGTTAGCCTGCTCGATATAACCATAGGTCATCAAGCGGGGCCGCTGGCCGTCCAACCCAAGTTGAACCGCTTTGATGCCCGAGGTCCCGATGTCGATCCCAACGTAACTTTGTTTGGGGTTAAAATTTGCCATGTTTAGTTTAAGTTCCGGCCACTTGTCCACACCACGATTTAAAGCAGAATCTAATGGTTTTTACTGATTTAATATAGCATAAAAAACCCTTGGCGTCAAAGTAAACATTCGGGACAACGGGCTATTTTATGGCCCAGCGGTGGATGAATTAGGCAGGACGTTAGCGAAATCAGTCATTCCCGGCAGGGGGTTCGACTGCAGTCGGCCGTCGTAGACAAACAGCTCTGATGGCAGAGGGTTTTCAATCGTCCCGGCGAATTGCCGATAGAATAGGAACTTTTTAGCAATCACTAAACCGCGCACGATCAGCTGGTATTGGTTATTGCTGGGACTATCGGCCGTCTGAAATGTGCCCTGGACATAATAGGTGCCGACCAGGTTTTTGACGGTGTTGGCGATGGTCAAGTTGCCCTTGACCACCACCACTAACGAAGCGAGTTGGCGTAAATCAGTGACCGGCGCGGTCGCGTACTGGAGCGCGTCTGGTGAAGCATTGATTGTTAAATTCCCGTTGACGATCAGAATGCCGGCGCCCGAGCCGTCGGTGGCCAGATTCGTGCTGTTAGCAAAGGTCATGAGCGAGTTAAGAGAATATGTTCCGTTCGTTCCGTCAGCGCCTATCCGGTAGACATTCCCACCCAAAATATAATTGTTTCCGTTTCCGCTGGCCAGTAGTCGTCCACCATTTGCTCCTTGATCGATCCACCAGTTATGAATATCTCCGCTGGCGGCCGGGTTTGTTCGAACCTTCATGCCAAATTTATTATGGGGATTAATTATATCACTCGTATCAGTCACTGTTTCCAAACCTTTCAAATCAAACCGGCCCAACGCGTTCTGATAAACATTGCCGGCACCGGGGAAAGGAATAATTGAGCTGTAGGGTTGGGTGGGGTTGACGCTCGCCACCGGCTGAGTGCCTAGTGATGAACAGAAATTAGTGATGGTTGAGCTGGAGGTAATAATATATGTCCCGTTGCAATTATTTTGACTCGGCGGCGTGGCCAGGCCGGAACTGCCGATCGCTCCCTGGGCGTAAATATCGCCCAGTCGGGTTTGGAAGAGACGGCTCCCCCCTTGGCTGACCTGCTGGAAATCCAGCCAACCGAAATCCTGGCTCCAGGCGTAGCCATAGAACTTCCCGGTTTCGGTATCAAGATTGACGCCATATTTCGCGCACAAACTACCGGTCGGACTGCAGATCGCGCCCGTGGCGCAATGACCCCCGACGGTATTATTGCATTCGGAGTTAGTGGTGCAAGGGGTTTGACCATCGCCAGTGCAATAACCCGGAACTTTGCATTGACCAGTCCCACACTCGGCATTCGTTGTACAGGGCGTAGTGTTATCATCACAGACGTAGTGGCAGTTAGCAACTTTGTCTCCATTTCCATCCAGCGTATCGGTCGGCACACAGCTCTGGTTGCTCTCGTCCTGGCAGAAGGAGCAGTTCATCCGACTGTTACCGCCGCTGGTGCCTGCCCCACCGACACAGTCCCGGCAGGCAAAGAGTTTGCCGCTGGCGCTGATATTAGCGCCGCGCAGATGAACCCAGCCCGTGTCCTGGTAATTTACGGTGCTCGGGTTAGCCGGCGTCATGAACCGCGCCCAGCCGGATAATTCGTGAGCGCCTTGGTCGGCCACGGGGTAATCAGTGTTATGGCTAGTATATGTGGTATTGTAATTAACACCGAAACTTCCGCCGGGCGGGTTCGGCGGGGTAGGGCTCGGAAAATCACCGGCATTAAACGATAACCAACCTGTGCTACGACAAGCCAGCGGCGAAGCGGGGACACCATCGCTCAGCCGGCCGCAGGTTAACCGGTTCACCGGGTTAGTCTTCACGACTCCAGTCGCATCGGCTGAAATAGGACCAGCGGGCACGCCGGTATTTTTACAATCGGCGTTGGTCACGCACAGGAATCCTTGATCAGCCTGACAACGCCCGAAACAATCAAAATCGGTTAGGCAACTGTTGTTCGCGAGGGCGTTGCAAGTGCCATTGTTCGGAGCACAGTTGGCATCCTGCGAGCAAATTACCGCCGGATTTAAGGTGCATTTTCCACGGTGGACAGCGTTGGCCCAACATCGTCGCGAGGTGTTATCGCACAACCCGCCCAAGTAGTAGGGTTTAGTCGCGTCCGGCTGGTACAGTGGCGGGTTTTGACAACTTCCTAGATTCAGCGTTTCTTGATCGCTAAAATCCGAACCCGCCACACCCAGCACCGGCTTCCCAAACCAGGCCCGACCCGCTAGGGTTCCGGTAAAGGTATCGCCGCTCAACGTTTTTTGTAAACTGACGCCATATGAGTCAGGATTGAGCTGGCATAGACTCGGACCGGTATTGACCGGCATCCGATCGTTAACACAACTGACTGAAATTGGTCCGAGGGCGCCGCTGGCCGTGGTTGACGTAGGCGAGGCAAGGCCGGCCCAGATCGTCCCGGTCAGAGTGCTGGGCGTGCGGTCAAGCATCATTAATCCGGCGGTCGGACCGCCACCACCGCCCAAGTTCGCCCCGGCTGCCCCGGCCGCGAAGACATGCTGTTTGCTCACACCCGACATGGCGTAAATAGAATCAGTTACGCCATTGTTATGATCAGCATAGACTTTGGGTGGCAGGGTCTCAAACGTGGTCGCGTCAGTGACGGCCAGCGCGTCGGGGTTGAAGGCAATGTGATTCGTGTACAAATCTTCGCCGGCCGCCAGCACATTCACAGTTTTAGCGACCGTGGTGGGCGGCGAACTGATCTCCTCGACGCGCAAATCGTCGCAGGTCACCTTCGCGCCGTAGGTCGCCTCACAGCGAATATCCATCATCATTTTTCGCGGAGTCAGTTTGCCCACGCTTCTCAAAATATTCGAGCCGCTCCCGGGGCCGTTCAAGGTGGTTGGTCCAAAAATCAGATCTTCGCGAGAAATCGTCAGATCAATCGGCGCCCAACCATTGGTGGGGTTGTTAGGCGTGCGGACCAGACTACGGTTACTGGTTGAACAGTCGATAAAATTCGGACTGAAGTTTCCGCTGCAACCGATCACCACGCCGCCTTGGGCGGCCGGTGGCGGGGGAAACCCGTTTGGCAGGGCGGGAAACTCCACCTTGTACCAGCCCGTAATATGGAATTGTTGGCCTTCAATAGTAGACAGCGGGATGGATTGTAAAATGGCTTCGGTATAATAAAGATCCGCGGTCCCGGGCGCGCAATTGGCCGTGAAAAAGGAAATATCCGGTTGAACCTGAAAGGCGTAGCCCGTGCCGTCGCGGCCAGGGGTGATAACTTGCTTATCTTTTTTATTTTCCTCGCAGGTCGCCAAGCTACCCGTGTGGTTGGGCCCATAGAAGTGGCCAGTGTAATACCAACCGTCAACTAATGAATCAGTCGTCAGGGGGGTTTTTACCAGGCTTTCGAAACCCCCATTGTAAAGAAGTTGTTGGCCGAGGCCGTTATCTTGTGTTGCCACCACCGAATAGTACTTTTTTCCCGGCGTGGTGCTAAGCGTGCTTAGGCCGCCACTGGCTTCATCGTACTTCTTAACACCGTTACTGGTGGCGATGAAGATGACGTTCTGCAACGGACCATGCGCGCCGGTCGGCGTGTTGCGGGTGGCGATGGCTAAGCCGTAATAACAAATGCCGGGGTCTGTTTCCAATCGGGTCCAAACGGCCGGCGCCCCAGACGTATTTTCGATTTTATAAAGACGACTGGTTTGCGTCCCGGCGCATGTTCGATCAAGCGCGCCAGCCGGTAAGCCCGCGCCGGCAAAGGTGCTAGTGGTCACATAGGCCACGCTGAGGTTGGAGAATTTAATGCCGGTGATTGTCTCGGCCGGATCCTGCAGGTTGGGGGTGAGGCGGGCCCAAGGCCTAGCCGTATTGTTACCTTTGACTGTTTTAAACACCAAACCGTTTTGTCCCCCAGCGATGATGGCCTGGTTATAGAGTTGGGCGGCGTCAACGGCGTAAAAATCTTTAGTCTGGTCAGCGGCCGACAGCGGCACGGCGCATGAGTTACCATCCGGCGTCACTGATGTACATAACGTTTCCGGAAAAAATTGGCCACTGTCATAGAATGGGACGTCTGGTTGTGAATAATAGACCGGGATTTCCGCGATCTGGGCGTGAGCCCCGACGACAAATAGCGGCGTCGGCGTTCCGTCACCGGGATCGCCTTGCCCGACGACCGCGTTAAGCGCAAAAGGAGTGTATCCATTATTATAATGATCATAATAAAAGTCTCCAACCTTCCGCCAATTCAGCGGATTACTGCCATCGGCCGGATTGTTTGATCCGTTATAAAAATAGAAAATGCCGTTGCAGTAATCGGCCGGCTTCCCACCCCTACAAACATTACCGGTAATACTTTTATCAATCCCCACGGCATAGGCCTCGTAACCGTTATAGGCCAGACCATTTTGCAAGCCTCGATCAAATGACCAGAGGCCGTGGAATTCCGGCTGGCCGGGTTGATTGGCGTTGTTAATGAGCGGCACCTCGAACTCAGCCTTAGTGTCGCTACTCACCGCCACGAATAAACCAACCACCAGGGCCGCCAGCCCAAAGCGCAGACGGCGATGTCGTGACGCCGTCATTTCACGGGCCATTTAACGTGAACGTCGCCGTCACTGTCTGGTCGCTGGTCATTGTCACCGGGCAAGAATCAGTCCCGTAGCCGGCGCAAACTCCGCCCCAAGTCATATGGTAACCCGACTGGATCGACTCCAGAGACAGGGTCACGACTTGCCCGGAACTGAAGGTGGCGCTGCACCCCGGTTGGCAAAAAATAGACGACGCGTCATCGCTAATGATTCCGGCCGAGGTCGCGCCGAGTAATTTGACGGTCAAGGTGTAACGGGTCGGACAGTCTGATAAGCAATTCGTCGAGGTTTCGCCGCTACTGCTACTACAAATTCCGTCGCCGCACGACAGTGGCACGCATTGGGCGCCTTGATTGACACAAGGCGTGGCGGCCGTGGGCGCGCCTACCACCACCCCGCCAGTCGAGACGGCCAAGTTGGCCGAGCCGGACAAGGCCGCGCCGCCGCTTTGCACCGCGACCAGGCTCGGTTCATCCATGGATTGTAAATTGACGTAGTTCCCGGGCGGCGGGACAATCCCGGTAATTTGACTCCAACTAGTGATGCAGCCCTTGCCCGCGCTGGTGCCATCAAGCGTCATGGTGCCGTTCAAACAAAGTTTACCGGCATTACTGGCCAAGTCAGGCATGATCGCGGTCATGCCTTGAAAATACGCGGCGTAGCCATCACTGTTTTGGGCCGCCGCCCACAATGCGGTCGATCCCGTCACGGTGCTGCCTTCAAAAATCGCGGTGAATGGTTGCGGCTGGCCGCCGGCCGCGTCCTGAGCCTTGAGGCGAATATACCCGGAATCAAATGGTAGGGAGCCCGGATTGCCGCCAAACCCGGTATTAGAGTCAGTAAAGAGACGAACGTTATGGCCACTGATTTGATTCCAGCCGGTAATACAATTCGAGTCGCCGGCCAGCGGTTGACCATTGCCGTTCGGATCGGGACTAGTGTTTAAACAGAGTTGGCTGGCGCCGCCATCGGCGCCGATAATCAGTGTGCCTAACTTGCGCTGGGTGGTGTCTGAACCGTTTAACGGGGTGGCGGTGACGCCCCCGGTGGAGGAGGACGGTTCAACATAGGTTTGGGCGAAGACCGGACCAAAAATACCTAACCACAAAACGACGCCCAAGCCGGGCAATAACCGAGACCTGACTGTTTGTCTTCGGAGTGGCATAATCGTACGCGGTATGATGAATATACTCTTTTTTCCCAGCGGCGGCAATGAAGCGTGACTCTAAATACTTGGGGCTTTATGACCCGGTTTGGCGCTGGTCATGATACACGTTCAAAGTTTTGACCGCGCGTTAAGGTAAGTGAATATTATGGCGTCGGGGTGGCATTGCGAATCAAGGGTTGACCGTAACGGGGATAATGGTTGCCTTGCCAAGCGGTGTAGGTGTAGGTCCGGCCGGGGGTGAGTCCGCTATCGGTAAAGGGTAGTGAGCCGGAACTGGTTTTCGGGGTAGTAGTGGCCACCACCACCGTCACGCTATTTATCACCGCCCCTTGGTCATATAACGAACCGTCGAACGGCTGAAAAGTCGGGCTACCCTGCGGCTGTCTGATTAGCAACAGGTGCGCGGGCGAGCTGACCGAAGCCGTATAATTTATTTGGCCGCTGACTTTGCTCCGGCCGGCCGTGGCGATTAAGCCAGTCGGCGCGATCAGGCTTGAACAATCAACCGGACAACTACCGGTTGTTTCACCGGCGCTGCACCAACCATCGCCGCAGGTGAACGAAGAAAATTGGGCGGCGAGTTTGCTCGGGTCGCCAGTGGTCATGGACCCGAGCATGGTTGAATCACTGACCGAAATGATACCCGCGTCCGGCGTCGGGTAATTTCCCGATTGAACTTTCAAATACCCGGTCACCTGGTTAGGAATGAGGTCGGCCCAGGTCCGCAAACAGTGTCCGGTCGCCGGATTAAACGGATCCCAAATATTTGCCCCGTTCAAACAGAGCTGACTTTTCACGCCGTTAATACCGTAAATATAGGTCGCGCCGAGCAAGTACCCGGCGTAACTTGACGAGGAAAGTGAACGGGCATCGATCGCCTTGGCATTCGCGGCGAGAGTTGAACTAAAAAATATTCCGGAAACATTCTGATGAGTCCTTAACGTATTTATCCCCATCACATTGATGCTGCCAGTCTGCCCCTGGTAGTTGCCGATGACCGCGCCATCCGTCCCGGTCGGAAGCGTATTAACATGCAAAAAATTGCCAGTCGGAGCCACTTGGCTCCAGGCGGTAATGCAACCCGTGTTATCTCCCTGATTCAGGGCCGTCGTGCCGTTTAAACAAAGCTGTCCGGATTTCCAACCATTGGCCAACTGCTCGGCGGCGCTGGTGCCGATCATTAGCGAACCGGTTTTTTGTTGGTCTTGGGCCGAGCCATTGAGAAATTGGTACAGCGGGTTGGTCGGGATGATCCGCGGGATAGCAGTCGGTTCAGTGTACGTCGCCGCCTGACTGGCCGGGACGAAAAATCCAAAAACCAACAGGCCGGCTAAACTGCCAAGCGTGAGTAGCGGTAATTGTCGTCGGAGTGACACGGAAATTTTCTGTATTTTTTAGGTTATAGCGACCACGGCTAAACTGCGGGGAATTATACCACAATAAAGCCCTCGGCACAACCTCAAAAAACCTAAGAACTTCACGACTAGGCAGTGACTAAAGTTCCAAAACAGCACTTACTCTATACATTATACCACCCTATACATTATACCACCCCATACCCTTTGACCGGCCCGAATCGTTGGTAGCCGGAGCTAATCAAATTGTGTATACTGTGGGTATGGCCACGGATAAAAAAGGGTTTGACAATAACCACCACCCCTACCTGACCCGGGTATCCGCTTTGTCGTTAGCCATCGCGGTTATTGGCGCTTCGGCATTCCTGGTCTGGCCAAAAACATCCCGCCGGATCGCGACTCCGGCTAGTAATTCTCCGCGCGGATTTGTCGTCACGCCGCAAAGTTTCACCGACCTGGTTGGCACCGTGACCGCTATTACTGATCACCAGTTAACGGTGAACGTTCCGATCGTGTCAACGACCGGTGAACATATCGAAAAAATGTATCGGGTCAAGGTGACCGACTCGACCGAGTTACACAGCATGACGGTGGCTGACGCCGGTCCGGTCTTGGCCAAAATTTCTTTGACCGATATTGCCGTTCATGACCGGGTCCAAGTGTTCGGATCGGTAGACCTTTTTCCGCTCAGCACGTTCGAAGCAAAAAAGCTGTATAAGTTGTAACCAACAAAAAATTGCTCGTTTGATCGTCGGGTTGTTGTTTTTTTTCCAGCGCCGAGTTTTCTCAATCAGCGAGCTGATCGGTTTTGTTTTCCTACTTATAATTACTTACACAAACATCCCCACCGGGAGGAGACGGAAATTGAAGTATTACAGGACTGAGTGGCATAATTTCCCGAGCTGTCGTAAGACCAAGCGGTTATACATTGAGTGCTGTTGTTAAGACCCGAAGTAGCGTCACAGGCCCCGCGGCAATTCAAGGGTGGACTAGGAGTGCCTGTAAACTCTATGTATGAGGGCACCGTATAATCCAAACCTGACTTGCGTCTGATAATCGACCCATCGAAAATTGAACTTCCGCCGGTGAAGTATCCGGCTAATCCGCTTGTTCCGGCTTGGGCATAGATCGCATAACCACTTGCCCCCGTGCCGCCCCAAGCAAAAATAGCCCGTCCAGAAATCCCGGTGGCGGCGGCGTAAATAGCGTTACCCGATGTATTAGGCGCGTTAAAATACCCGGCGTAACTCGTCGCACTCGAACCTTCCTGGCTGGCAAATATTGCTGAGTTACTACTGTTGGCATAGGCCGCAATCGCGTCGCCGGCCCGGCCGGTGCCCGGCACGGCCGTAATATTGCCGCTTTGATTATTGTGCACCAGCAGTTTAGCCGTCGGAGTAACGCTCGTGCCCAAGCTGGCGCTAAGTAACGAAGTGTTGCCGACGCCTAGGACGTTATTAAGATCTTGCGGCGCGCCACTACTCGGCCAGCTGTTGATGCACGAACCATTCAGGCACAATTGGTTGGTGACATTTATGTTCCCACTGAAATATCCGGCCCAACCGCTACCATTCTGCTGAGCATAGATGGCTGAACCGTCAGCATAATTGGCGTAGGCGGCGATCGTGTCGTGGGCACCTCCGGTCCCGGCCAGATTATTGTTGACGGCCAGAGCGGCGTTAGACACACTCGACCCAGAAAACCGCGCGCCTTTAGTAGAATTCGACCAAGGAGCAACAACCAATCCCGTTGCATCACTAAAAATTAGGCCGGAGTCGTTCAAATTTGTTAACGGATTGAAACCGCCGTTGGCTAGGAGCGGCACCAGCGAGGCATAGGAGCCAGAACCGAAGAGCGGAGTGGCGCCAGCCGTGGTAATCAGGCTGGCTTTGTTAGGCACTTGATTATTCAGGATAATATTTTGGTTGGAGGTATTGCCATTGACCACTCGGAGAACCATATCGAGGGTCGGCGTGGAAGTTGATTGGCATGAACTGTCGCCCGTGAAACAGAGGCCGGTGACCCAAGTTTTACCGTCGGCCGCGATCCGGAGCCCCTTGGCGACGGAATTTTCCCAGGGCGCAATCACGAAACCTTTTCCATCTCCGTAGAAAAGTCCGGCGTCGTTTCCTTGCGACAGATTATTGTAACTGCCATTACCGAGACTCGGCGCGAGAAAGGCGAAATTTCCCGAGCCCGTCGTGGCCCCCGAAGAAACTTCCAAGCTCTTGACGGCCGGCGCTTGATTGTATAAGGAAATAGTTTTGGCAGTGCCGATACCGGGATTTGGGCCGGTGGCTAAGACTGAATCGAGGTTTTGACTGCCGCCGCCGATGTCGAAACAGGTAGCGGCCGTGGCGCCTTTACAGATGCGACCGGGCACGCGCAGGTTAGTCTGGTTGCCTTCGTTGAAGAATTCGGCGTAGGTCGAGGCGCCGCTAGCGGTGGCTGAGCCGCCGGGACGAAGTATCACGCTTCCGGTTGAGGCAATGTCGCGTCCGGCGTTACCGATTTCCATGACGCTATTACCCGCACTGCCTGGGATAATAGACAGCACACCCTGGTAAACACCGAGCTTAGTAAACGGAGGATTACCCGGCCCGCCGGTGATCGGACCGGCCCACACGAAAGGCGCGACGGTTAAAACCATCAGCACCAGGAGACCGGAAAGAATGGGGGTATTTGGTTTCATGAATAGCCTAGAAACTAGCGACGGTTATCAACAATCTGACTATACCATAAAACAAAGGAAAATCAAACGATCAGCCCTTGCCAAACTGGTCCGCCGATGATATACTGCCAGCGTATTTAACTTATTTCACTCATTTTACCTTTATGATGTACATTTGGATTCTGGTTGGTCTGGTGGTTGTTTTTCTGCTGTGGTTATGGATGGCCTATAACGGCCTGGTCCGCCTAAAGAACCAAACCGACGAAGCCTGGTCCGATATCGACGTCCAGTTAAAACGCCGTTACGATCTGATTCCGAACCTGGTCGAGACCGTTAAAGGTTATGCCACCCATGAGCGTCAGGCTTTTGAAAACGTCACGCGGGCCCGGTCGGCCGCGATGGGCGCTTCGTCGCCGCAAGCTAAGGGCGAGGCCGAGAATATGCTGAGCGGGGCGTTGAAAAGTATTTTTGCCTTGGCCGAAGCTTACCCCGACTTGAAAGCTAACCAAAACTTCGCCAAGCTCCAGGACGAACTGGCGGATACCGAGAACAAGATCCAGGCCGCCCGCCGTTTTTACAACGGCAATGTCCGCGATCTGAACACCCGGACCCAGTCCTTCCCGACTAACATGTTCGCCAAGAGCCTCGGTTTCGGCCAGCGTGAATTCTTCGCCGTGGAAAACGACGCCGAGAAAGCGCCGGTCAAGGTTCAGTTTTAGCCACGATGGCCACCGCCTACGACTTTGTCGCCGCTAATAAACGGCAGTCGGTGTTGCTGATCGCCGCTTTTGTCGTGGTCATTGTCGCCGTCGGCTGGGTGTTCATAAAACTGTTAAATTACGGACCGGTCGGATTGGTGATCGCCGGTCTGATGGCGATTGGGATGAGCTTGGTCGGCTATTATAGCGGCGATAAAATCGCCCTAGCCACAGCTGGAGCCCAAGGACCGATGACCAAAGCCGACCATAGTTACTTGTACAATCTGATCGAGAACCTGTGCATCGCTGACGGATTGACGATGCCAAAGATCTATCTGATGAACGATCCGCAAATTAACGCTTTTGCCACCGGTCGCGGTCCCGCCCAGGCCTCGATCGCGGTGACGACCGGGGCGATTGAGCAGTTGGAGAATGAGGAGTTGGAAGGCGTCCTGGCCCACGAGTTGTCGCATATCAAAAATTACGACATCCGCTACATGATGTTGGTGGCGATTTTAGTCGGCCTGCTGACTTTGCTGTCTAATTATTTCTGGCGAGCTAGCTTTCTGGGCGGCCGGCGGCGGAGTAATGACTCGGGCGGCGGTCAACTGCAAGCGATTTTCATGATTATCGGCCTGGTTCTGCTGATCATCGCGCCGCTTCTCGGTCAACTAATCCAGCTGACCGTCTCCCGCCGGCGCGAATTCTTGGCCGACGCCTCGGGCGCTTTGTTAACGCGGTATCCGGAGGGTTTGGCCCGGGCCTTGGAAAAAATTGACG
>JBGPHQ010000013.1:0-13092 GCA_041484505.1 Patescibacteria group bacterium | reverse complement strand
CGTAGTACAGCCACAGACCGGAGTCGTGGCGATTCAGGCTGAAGACGTCCGGGTGGCCGTTCCGGCCAGTGATCTGTTTCATGCCGATAAGAAACCATTCCTCCATTGGCTGGTTAGCATACTTCAAACGATACTGCGGTCCAACTTCCGCCGGGCATAGCTCCAGACCAAGTTCTTCAGCTTTACGGTAAATTTCGTCGGTGGTCGCGCCGCGAGGGAAACCGAGGCTTTCAACGGTGAGACGCACAAGGTTCGCGTCTTCAGTTTCTTTACTGGTGGTGAAGTCCCGGCTGTCTATCATGTCTTTGGCGTAGTCGCTGATGTTGATTTTCTTCTCTTTGAGCTGGCGGAGCAGTTCCTTCTTCGACGTGCCACCGATTTCCACAGTGTCCTGACGGATTGGGTTTTCGGGAAAAGAGGTGTAAATATGTTCGATGCCTTCAGGCAACATTTGGAAGATGCCGGGCACGAGCGAACCAACGTATGCTTTGGTGTCCGCGGTGATGTCTTTGGCACTGTGGGCGATTTCCGCCGGAGAACATTCAAATACTATTGGCATATCTTCTTGTGGATTCCGATCCGATCGCAGTTCTGCAATGCGCGGGTCGCGGTTGTAGCCAAAGCCTTCGATTTGAGAATCAATCTCATAGAGGAAACGAAGTTGTTTGCTGGTGAGCGGCTTTTCTGCATTGATGGCCTGCTCAATAGTAGTTAAAGCTTTCATGTCTGCGGCTTTCTTTTCGTAGGCCGTGCCATCGGGGAATTCCTTCAGCTTGGCTTCAACGACCGGGGCGATCGTGGAATCAAGGTTTTGTTCCGCCGCGATCCCGCGCACTTCAGCGATCTTGCCTTCCTGCATCCGAATCGCGGCGCGAGGGATAATCGGTTGACCTTTAGCGTCAAGAGAATAGAAAACGTAGAAGTCGCCCGTTTCGAGCTGAGTCCTGGCGACCCCTTCTCCGGCCGTACACCACCCGGTGCCATGACCCTGGAGCGATTTCCATAATACTACATGGTCTGAACCGCGATCATATATAATCCATTCTCCGGCAGTGCTTGTCAACTGTTCTGGGGTAGCCGGAGTAACTTTTTCAATGGCAAAAGCGTAGAGTTTCGAAAAGTTCTCGCCAGTCAGAAGCTTTTCGAATTGCGGACGGTCTTCTTCGGCTAATGTAGAAAAGTCGTAGCCCGTTTCGGAGTTGTTCTTTTCGATGGCGTCGAGAACGTAAGCGAGCGCTTCACGGTTCAGGTCTGGGAAAGGTTTGGTGGTGCCCTTGGAGCGTTTACCAAATTGATGTTTTTCTTTATCGTAGGCTCCCATCCCAAGCACACTGCGAACAGCGTAATATTTCAGCCAGTCTGGGTAGGTCGCGTCCGGCGAGGCAAGATAATCAATCCAAGTATCTAAGGTGCTTTCTTGGTCGCTAATCACCACTTCTGTTAACTGGTCGCGTACTTCTTGTGGTATATCAACATCACCGTGGCCGAGTTCACGAGCGATGCGGCGTTGATTCTCAAAATAGCCTTCGGGGATGTCTTCAGGCTTGATAACGAATTTACGATGGAGCACTTCTTTCAATGCTTCAACACCGCGTTCGCGGTGCTTTGGGTCTTCACGTTCAAGAGTCCCGGTGAAGCGTTCGAGGTAGTTTTGGATCCGTGCGGCTGGGTCTTGCGGAACTACTTCACCAGTACGAATCTCGGTGCGTGTTGCCGCAGCATCAACTTCCTCCGCGTTGTGGAGGCTGTATTTCTCTTTCAGGAAGTCTGGATTAAATCCAGGAGTTTCAGGAGACATAACGGGACAGATTAGCAGTTTTGTGTGGATTTGTCAACCCAGCACCACTTTGGTCGATTTATGAAGTGTGTTGTGCTGTTGTTTTCGATGAAACGCGACCATGGTACAAAATATTATTGGTGCTAAAGTGGTGCTGGGTCAATAATCACTAGGGCAAAAAGTATGCCAGCGGTTTCTTGTAGAGATGGGCGAACTTTTTGAGTTCCAGCACGTCAATTCGGCGCTCGCCTTGTTCACACTTCGAAATATAAGTTTGACGTTTTTTCAAGTGTTTCGCCGCTTCTTGCTGGGTCAGTTTCGCTAACATCCGAGCTCGTTTAAGCCGCTCCACGAAATGTTGATATTCCTTTGTGTATAACATCGATGACATAGATCTTGCGTGACTTATGCCAGTATGGTATACCCTAGTAAAGAATACCCCAAATTAGGGTATTACCAAAGAGAAAAAAGCCCGCGTTCGCCCTCCCTCGATTACTCGGGATAAACTCCAGAAAGTTCCCCGCACCACTCCGCGTTGCTTCGGGTGCGGGACAGGCGAGGCTTATTTTAATTCCGTGGCTAGCCGTGTACCCGAGGATTACGAGTGGCACACGCCCGTTTTTGAAAAGGCGCGCCAGCACCTAAAAACAAAACATCTGGTTCGAAACAGTTCGAGCCAGATGCCTTGGTACCAGGGGGCGGGATCGAACCGCCGACCTCGGGCTTATGAGTCCCGCGCTCTAACCAGCTGAGCTACCCTGGCACAATGTGACGCAAATCTACCGTTTATTTAGGAGTTGGTCAACCCCCACACCAATCCCATAATGATAGGTGTGGGAGTCAAGGTAACACCGCAACATCTGTCGCAGTGTTGTTTTACCTTTGGAAGTATTGAAATACCTTTCGCGTCGGTTAGCATCATCTTTACTCGGAAATGACTCAAAAAAATTAATCCCAACGGCTTTCGTCTCCAGGTTGAACGGTTAAAACCATCATTATGTTGTGGCAATCGACGGTAAACGTCAGTTGATTGACCGATGTAAAATTTTCCATCTTGCAGGCTTCGTAGAATATAGACGTGAAAAAACTGGAGACGGTTAAACATGGCTAATTCCTTTCAGCCAAGCCACCGAATACTTTTTAACAGCCATTAACCACTCTCTTCGCCGTGCTCGGCTACATTCGGGTTCATGGCAGGCGCCACTTTCCCACGACTCGCTTTTGACTACGCTGTCTGGCGCAGCCAGGCACCCGAGCGAACGAATCGCCATGAGTGAGCGAGTGGTGCCTGATTGCGGGTGGGGGAGTCGACCCTGGGTAGCGCCGACCTGTCACTGGCAACTCGGCGATCGCTCACCGCGCCTGCGGGCTAGCTCGCTTCTACCCTTCTCCTCCCCTAACGTTTATCATCAACCAAAGTTCTTCGCGCGATTTTTATCTCTCGAAAAACCCTGGTTGCGGGTGGGGGAGTCGACCCTGGGTAGCGCCGACCAGTCACTGGCAGCTCGGCGATCGCTCGCCGCGCCTGCGGGCTAGCTCGCTTCTACCCTTCTCCTCCCCTAATGTTTATCATCAACCAAAGTTCTTCGCGCGATTTTTATCTCTCGAAAAACCCTGGTTGCGGGTGGGGGAGTCGAACCCCCTGCCTGCGGATTATGAGCCCGCCGTGCAGCCGTTACACTTCCCCGCGATAAAATGCTCAACTTGAGCCCCGGCAGTATAGTTTAAAACTGGATTTTTGGCAAGCGAAATAAAAAATCCCCACCACTCAAACAGAGGGGTGGGGCAGGGCTACGAATCCGTTCAGAGCGATGACAATACGGTTCAAACAATGTCGCCGCGTCACCACAGGGAGTGATTGATCACGGTCAATCCAGAGCACATGTTGGCGCCACCGGTCAGCCAGCTGGGATAGCACTGGCCGGTGAAGAGTGGCGCGAGTTAAAGCATCTTCCCAGGTGGTGCGATGGTTGAACCGAACGGCTTGCAGATACTCCGAACACTCTTTGGCACGTGGCCACCGCCGATGTTGCTCATAGAAACCAAGCGCCTCATCGACGGCCTTAACATATGTCAACTGCGGAGCGGCTACTTTCCAAGTAATGAAGCCGAATCGATCAGCCACGCTTGGCCAGGGCACTTGCCGCCTGGTCCAGTAGCCGACCAGACTCGGGCAGACTCGCTTGAGGATCACCACATTCGGCATGACCCGGAGCGCCACCAGCGCCGGAAACTCTCGTTGCATGAAGGCCAATTGGTCGGCCAAACGGAACCAGCGGCCGATCTTCGGACGAACTTGTCTAGGACGGAGCGTCAAGCCAGCTTCCCGTAAGCAGTGGGCGAATCCGCTATGATTTCGATGGGTGGCACAGACCAAGCTCCAGTAGCCCGCGTCGATAAAGTTCTGGCGAGACGGCGTTTGACGATGTTTCTCACACAACATCCACGCCACGCGCTTGAATTCCCGACAAAAGATCACTGGGTTCCCAAGACCGCGTCCTGTTTGCGGCAACGGTGGCGGCTGGAAGCCGAGCTTAGTCAGGACAGCCCGATAACCACCATAGTAGTTCTGTGCGGCCGAAACTATCCAGGCGTGCCCTTCACGACGCAGTCGCTGGCCGCTGGGCGGTTGACCCTCGCGATCAACATAGCCTTGGATAACTGGACATACATGGCTAGCGAAATGATTCCAGTCTTTCCAGCACGGTTTATCCGGCGATGGCAGACCGAGACTAAACAAGGATGAACGGTAGCCACCGTGTCTACCGGCGGCATAGACGATCCACCCGAGTCCAAGTGCGCGGAGCTTGATGGTCGTCGCCGAGCGTCCGTCTATAATTTGGCTGACCAGAATAGGTTTGGCTTGCGACGCAAACCAATCCCAGTTCGCCCAGGTGTGTGGCCGAATGTCGGCGGTTTGCATGTTGCCTCCTTATGGGACTGACAAGGTGCGGAAGAATCTATGTGCCGACCCTATCATAAGAGACCATAAAAGCCAAGGACATCAGACTAGTGGGAAAATTAGGATGCCATTAGTCCATTTTGGACGATAATGTTCGAGTATGAGCAGTCAACAAACGGTATCTGTTCTAATAAAACAAACGTGCTATTATAAACACATGCGACGGGTTAAGCGACAGATCAAGTTAGTCACCATTATCGCCGCGCTCAGTCTGATGACTGGTATCTTAGTCATACCGCAAGACGTGTCCGCCGCCAGTGTCACTAGCCTTAGCACGACAACGATTGAGCCTAGCATCACGGTCCTCACGATTACCGGCAGTGGGTTCGGAACCTATGATTCGACCGCCGACCAGGTTTGTTTTAACAGCATTGTCGACGGATCCGCGATCCCGTATTTTTGCAGTTCCTACGGCACCAGCGATATCACCTCCTGGAATAACACCACCATCATCTTAAAGGCGCCGGCGGACCCGAACAGTTTGATCGTGGGCGGTCGGATTCACGTCAACATTGACGGCGTCATGATTGACGGTCCGTTTTATAACCTGCAACCGGTTATCACGGCGGTCGATGCCACCAGTTTAGTGGCCGGCACGACGCTCAAATTAACGGGCAAATATTTCCAAAACGCCATCGGCCAGCCGGGCTATTACCACTTGCGCGTCTACTTCAACGGGGTGGTCGGCGGCGTTTATGATGACGGTTGGACCGCCACCACCTTCACGGCCGCCGTCCCGGACGCCGCCACGACCGGCCCGGTTTCGATCGCCCTCACCCTCGACAGCGACAGCAGTGTCAACGTTACCGCCACCGGTCCAACCATCAATATTTTGACCCCGTTCACGAATGACACCTACTCGGCTTTCCAACAGTACCTCAAACAAACCAACATCGATCAGGCCTGGAGCCGCGTGGTCGGAAAAAACGGGCCGATTGTGGCCGTCATTGACGAGGGCGTGTACATTAACCACCCTGACCTCCTGCACCACATTTGGGTCAACGCGAAGGAAAGGATCGGCAACCGAAAGGACGACGACCAGAACGGATACGTCGACGATATTTACGGCTGGGACTATGTTAAAGGTTCGGGCGAAATGACCGTCTACGGCACGCACGGCACGCTGGTGGCCGGCATTATCGGCGCGGTAAAAAATAATAGCGAAGGAATTTCCGGCGTCAACCCTAATGTTAAAATCATGCCCTTACGGGTCTGCAGTAGTAAGGGTTGTCCGGTTGACTACACAGTCAAGGCCATTTACTACGCCGTCGACAACGGCGCCACGGTGATCAACCTCAGCCTCGGTTCGCAAGGCACGACCGGCTACACGACCGGCTATAATAAAGCCATCAAGTACGCCTACGATCACGGGGTGATTATCGTGGCCGCGGCCGGCAACGGCGATCTCGAATCCGGCCGCGGTGAAGATTTAAACATCGTGCCCGAGTCGCCGATCTGCAACGATCTAGGGAAAAACGCCGTGATCGGCGTCGGCGCCGTGGATGACCAAAATTATTTGACCGCCTGGTCTAATTTCGGCGCGCAGTGCGTCGATGCCTATGCCCCGGGCGTGAATATTATTTCCACCGCGGTGCCGAAGTACAGTAATTTAGGCGGTTACTACGATAACACCGAAAGCGGCACCTCTTTCGCCGCGCCCATTGTCACCGGTATCGTGTCTTTGCTCAGGCAACAATATCCGTATATGCCGAACAGCGAGGTGGTCAAGCGGATTCGCGCGGCGGCTAACACCAGCGGGGTGATCGATGCCAATCAACTGCTGTTAACCGTCGCCACCTATAAACCCGCCCGCATCACTGGGCTCGTGCCCAACAATGCCACCACCGCCAAATTAACTGGCGCCCGGACCGT
The DNA here is from genome assembly GCA_041484505.1 of Patescibacteria group bacterium. Classification (GTDB taxonomy): domain Bacteria; phylum Patescibacteriota; class Patescibacteriia; order SBBC01; family CAIJZX01; genus CAIJZX01. The sequence goes on along the minus strand of JBGPHQ010000013.1, from coordinate 6,481 downwards.
CACTATCAACGGCAAAGGTTTTTCTAAAAAAACGGCGATCGCCATCGGGATGACCAATGTGACGGTCAAGTTTATCAGCAAAACAAAAGTTACCGCGACCTTTTCGCTTAAATCCCTAGGTTACGGCAAACATTTACTGACCGTGACCGGCGATAACAAACAACGGTCGATTTACCGTTGGTTCGAGATCAAAAAATGAGGCTCCGCCGACGGTAGTCGGCGGTTTCTGATTGACTCGGGGCGGAACCACCTAGAAGCCGGGCGCTTTACGTGGCGGAGCGAAATCCCGCGCCGCCAGCCTACGGCGTTGCACCTTCATCCCTAGCCAGGAGTCTGGGGCGGGGTAAAAACCTTAATGCGACCGACCAAGTCAGTGGTTTGGCCGGGCGTAAATAAAACACCTCCCAGTCAATTAACTGGCCGGTGTTTATGATCGAGTATTAATTAACCGTGACCGTGCCCGTCATGCTCGGATGGATACTGCAGTGATACGCGAACGTGCCGACCGTGTTGAAGGTGAAGGAATACTTGCCGCCGGGCGCGACATTGCCGCTGGCCGGGCCGCCGTTCGAGCCGGTGATGGTGTGGGTCGCGCTGTCATTGTTAGTCCAGGTCACCTGGGTGCCCTTGGCCACCGAGATCGCTGACGGACTGAAGGCAAAGCCTTGAATGCTTACCGCCGAGGAAGTTGGGGTCGTGGTCGATGATGTATTCGTGACCGGCGTATTGGTCGTCGCCTTGCTGTAACACCCGGCTCCGACTAAGACGAGCACTGCCGCCAGTGGCACGAAGGTGAGGATAAAACGTTTGGTCATAGGCTTGGTTTGATTAATGGTTAAATAACTTAGGCATTATTAATACCTGTTAACTCCACTTTACCATCATTAACCCGAACTGGGTAGACCTGTTGCGGCTGAGTGGCCGGACCGCTGATTACGCGGCCACTAGCCACCTCAAAACGAGAGCCGTGCCAGGGGCAAGTCACGGTCGACCCGTCAAAAGTTCCCTCGTATAGCGGTCCCCCGGCGTGCGAGCAAATATTGTTCAGCGCCCACAGCTGGTCATCGGATCGGAAGATGGCGATAGATTTTCCGCCGGCGGTCAGACATTTGGCTTGGTGGTTTGGAAAATCCGAGATTTTTCCCAGGGAAATAATGCCCGGACCAGTCGATTTAGTGGCCCGCCGTGATTTTTGATGTTTGGCCCGCCACACCCGCACGACCAGCGCCGCGGTCACGGTTAAGGCATAGCCGTACCACAAGTAACGCAACGACGTCGTCCGGACGTCATGCCCGAGAGCCAATGAATGGCTGAAGGCCAAATAAAAAACCGCGTAGTTCAAATAATGGATCGTCCGCCAGCGCGTCTTTAGCCACGACCAGCGCCTCAACAAGGCCGTGCTGGCGGTGACCACGATCAATAGCAACTGCGCATACCCAACCCAAATAAACGGCACCAGGTGGGGTGCTACAAACGTGCGAGCTGAAAAGACGGCCGGCCCGACGCCGATTAATAATAATAGCGGATGGATCAAAGCGAAGGTTAGGGTAAAAATACCGAGCCAGCGGTGAAAACTTATAATCGACGGGAAAATTTTATGCCACCACAGCGTTTGGGAACCAACGATAATCTGAATCCAGACGAAAGTCAGGGCGTACAGGCCGACTAATGGAAATAGGGCGGCGCTGAATGAAGCTAAATCCACCGCCCCTAGCAAATTGACGCTATGATGTCCCTGCCAAAAAACTACCGCCGGCATGATCAGGATTACCACAGCCACTAACCACACGATCAACCGCATCAACTTGACTGGTGGTTTCCTGCCGGTCGTCACGGTAGTCGATATTTTAACTTCCGATTTGGCTGGTGACGCCAGGTGACGGACCGGGGAAACAATAGCCGCTAGCGGATGTGACTGCTTAGTAGCCAACGCCTCAAGTATCCGGCTGGCCACCGCTCCCATCACCATGCCGTTGCCGGACAAACCAGTGGCGATAAAAATTGAGGCGGGGTGCCGCGGGTGGGCTCCGATCAGCGGCAGACCGTCCGGCGTTTCTAACAACTTGCCGGACCAGGTGGCTTCAATACTTGTGTACCCCGGAAAATGTTTATCTAAAAAAGTTACCAACGCTTGGTGGGGATGACTGGGTTCGGTCTGATGGTCGGTTAAGACGCGATCGGCCCCGCCGAGCATGATAGTTTTTTCATCGAGCCGCCGGAAATAATGATACGGCGTAGCGGTGTCCCAAAAAACCGCCGGTCGGATTGGGGCGCTAGTTTTGTAAGTCGCAGTCAGCACGTACGAGACGACGGTGGCCAATGGTAACGACAGGTCGGGCAGGAGCTCAGCCGGAGATCCGGTGGCCACGACTACCTGATCGGCCGTCAGTGATCCATGGGCGGTAATAATTTTAACCGGGGACCCAGGCGTAATTCGCGTCACCGCCGTTTCCTCGAAAACTTGCAAATTAGGTTTTAAGTTTTTCAGCAGACCCACCAAGAAGGCGCGGGGATTCCAGGCGGCGCTATCATCGAAACTAATCGCTTCGACAAAGGGGGCGGCCTGGGTCCCGGTGACAAAACGAGCCGGCTGATCATGATCGCGAATCGCCTCCCAATTACGTTTAAGCATCGGGTCATCACTCCGGTCAGAACCAAACAGCGCCGGGACGTCACGCCAGTCGCAGTCTATATTTTTTTCTTTCACCAGGGCGCGAAGTTCTTGTTGCGCTTTTATTGTTTCGTCGAGCAACATTTTGAATTTTTCCGCGCCTAAACTTTTCCGCAAGACATCAAACTGGACATCCGGAACGTGCAGGAGAAAAGCCGTTGAATATCCGGTATCACCTGAACCGATGTGATTTCGCTCGAGCAAAATAACCCGCCGGCCCGACTCGGCCAGGCGATAGGCGGTCAACGCGCCGACGATACCGCCGCCGATAACGACCACCTCAGTCGTCTGATCGCCGCGAAATAAAGGAAATCGCCGTTGATCCGGGGTGAGTGAGAACCACGATGATTGATGTGGGGTGGCCGGCGTTAAACTCATAGGTTAATTAAGCTTACCACAAAGTCTGCTTCGAAGTCCCTCACCTGGTTTCGCCTGAATTTAGATCTGGGTTTTGGTAAAACCGGTGGCCGGCGCTTGACGGTTTTGGTTAAGGCCTGTAGGGTTTGGTAAATTTCGCTCATTCCCACCCACAGGAGGTGACGGCTGATGGCGATGGTTGGAACATGTCGGCAGTGCCAAGCTAAGAAAAAAACGCTAAAACACAACCAGCAGACCGGGTCATGGTTATGCCGGAAATGCCAACGCCAGCAGGTCCCGCCGAAAACCGAAATCTGCGCGAAGTGTGGCCGAGATCGGGTAGTCTATACACGCGACAGCAACGGTCAGGCAATATGCAATTCGTGCGGTGGCAGAAGTAACGCTCGCTATCACGACCGGCGAACATGGAAAAAGTGCGCCTACTGCGGTCATGGCCCAAAACCAGTCGCCCAACGCGCCCCTAAAGGTCCGAAGTGTCACGCTTGTTATCAAAGCGTCCACTACACTCAGCGCCCGCGGCTAAAAAAGGCTGACCGGCGGTCGCCCAAACTAAAGATTTCAACGCCCCCGGTCATTCAGAAACCTGACCCCAGCTGGTTATTCTGCCGCCCCTGCGGCCGACCCCAACCCAGCGTGGTCATGGTCGGTGGCGTCGGTTACTGTCGGTCGCACTTTGCCCGGCACATGATCGCCAAAAAAAACGCTCGAGGTAATCCCCCGCTTCCGGTCTGAGGCGGGAATTTTTATGGCGCGCTAATACACCGCGGCTTTTTTCTGTGCTTGCTAGAGTCAGTGTTCAACTGGTATCATCATACTCGATGTTCCTGACCACCCACGCCGCCGCCGGTATTTTCATCGCCCAGCATGTCCATAATCCGCTGGCCGTTTTTGGTTTGTCCTTCGCCTCGCACTTCGGGCTGGATTTTATCCCGCACGGCGACGAAGAACTATACCACGACGAGGAATGGAAAATCCTCAAAAAATTCAAACGGCCGATCCTGGTAAATTTATTTGATTTACTAGGCCTGGTCGGACTTATTTTTTGGACGATCAACCAGCCCGGCGAAACAACCAGCCGGTTGATGACGATCGGTATTATCGGCGGGATCCTGCCCGATTTCCTAAGTTTCCTGTTTCCGGTTATTCACCAGCGACTGTCCTGGCTATGGCTAGTGCGCTGGTTATATAAATTAACTAAACCCACTGGCTTGCGGTACTTCGTCCGCGGCCAGGACTGGATGCACAATCTCCTGCATCACGAAATATTTCGGCGCGATCTCCCTTTCTGGGCCGGCCTGACGATGCAGATAATTCTGGTCGCGGCAGTAATGGCGGTTAGTCGGTAACCATGCACTCCCCCGTCCACACCGTCGCCGGCTTACTGTTAGCCCAGGTCAAGCCCGACCCGGTGACGGCTTTGGCCGCCGACGTGGCTAGCCATTATCTGCTCGACGCCATGCCGCACGGCGATACCGGCCTGCGCGCCATCAGCGGCATCACGCCCGACTTGCTCTGGGGTTTGCGGTTCGTCCTGGACCAGCGCGGTTGGCACATCCCCGGGCTCACTTCGTTTTTACCTCGCCACGACCGCTGGCCTACCTGGGGACACGCTAAACACTTCTACGACGTGCCGTTCGCCGTCGGGTTGGTGGTTCAGGCGGTCTTGTTATCGCTAGTTTATTTCTACACGTTTAGCAACAGACGCGGCTGGGTCCAGGTGAAAACTCGTTGGGCCCCGTCGATCTGATCGATCGTCAGGCGGAGCACCGTTAGCGTTTGCCAATCAATAGTCCGGTCAGCCTGAAAAATGGCCACGCCGATTTGCGAGCTGGCCGAAGTTGCAGTGTTAACGATCCGACTGGGCGCGATCATCGGTTGCCACGAGGCCAAACTGAATTGCGGGCCGTGGTCCGCGGATAGGACGGCGCCCTGACGGACGGCCTCATCGGTCACGGCGCCCGCGACGCTGTCAAAGGTTAGAATCACCGGGACTTGATCCGGCCCCAGCGATTTCAGCGCGGACCAAATTTGCTCCTCGGCGCTAGATCGGCCGGTGTCTTGCCCCAGCGCTTCCTGCGCGGTCGGCACGATTAAGGTGGCGGTGACCAAAATCGGATGTTGGCCGTCGTCCTGGCGCCAGGCCGCTTGATACAAGGCCGCGTATTTCTGGCGGGCATTGGTGGTGGCCACCGCCGGGGCGGACGGGCGATAGGCTTGGGTCAACAAAACCGCCGCCGTGATCACCGCGACTGATCCGCCGATCACTAACCACCCGGTTTTACCGCGCCACAGTGATCGCATAGAGCGGCGTCCACGGTTTGTCCGCCCACCACCATGTTTGAGTGGCCGACCGGACTGGGGTCACACATTGATCACCCACGCAGGTTAATAATGACGGTTGTTGTTGACGGCACATGATCATCGTTTCATGGCAAGCGGCCGCCACCACCGGCGGCACGACTGGCGTGATGGCCTGGGCATACCGGCCGATAAATAAAGCCGCCCCACCGACCGCCACGGCCATCGCCAGGGTGGTCCATTTCCACCGCCGCGGGGCGATCCAGTCTTGGTCTAGTAGTTTTTCCAGTCGATCGCGGTTGGGCGAAAACGCACTGCCGACTTGTCCGGCTGTGGCATCGCTGAGTTTTAAAAAGGCTGAGGATAAGGCCGCCACCTGGCGGTAGCCGTCGGTCGCCTGGGCATCGGCCGCCAGTTCGCGTCGGCTGTAAGCTAAGGCCATCAAGCCCGACGTGCCCGGCAACCACCGCAGGGCCGAGGTGACGCCGTCCATCAGGACAGTCACTAACGGATCGGCCGCCCGCTGATGAGCCCGTTCATGCGCCAGCACCGCCCGCAGTTCACTGCCGCTCAACTGATTAAGTAACGGTCGCGAGATGTATAAACGCGGCCGCCAAAACCCCAGCGTCACCGCCAACGATCCGGCCGTGTTTACAATCGTCACCGGCGCGTTTAGAAAATTGTGGTGGACGGTTTGCATCCCGCCTTGGCGCAGGGTTCGTTCATACCGGCGACTGCGAATCACTTGCCGTCCGACCACCCAGGCGCCGCGAATTAAGGTCCAGGTCGCCAGCGCGATAATCAGACCGGCCGCGCCGGTTAGCCACCACGGCGTTTGAATCGCCACCACCGCGCAACCGCAACTAAGTTTAGCCGGCGCCACCGCCCGGGCTACAAGCGGCCAGAGGTGCGCGGCCGTCATGGTCAGGACGGCCATCAAGGCTAAGCCGATCCCCAGCACGCTTAGTTTTAACCAAGTGTATTGGCGCGCTTCGCGGGTCATCGGGTTGAGTGGCGGCGCACACGGCGACGCAGTTCGGCTAATTTATCGCTCGGCACTCGATCCAGGCGGTCGATGAATTGGGCCATCGCCACCGCGCCGTAACGTTGTAATAGATCGTTAATTGTCGCCCG
>JBGPHQ010000012.1:0-13237 GCA_041484505.1 Patescibacteria group bacterium | reverse complement strand
GGGCACCAAGCGCAGATGAGCGGCTATACCAACAATAACCCCCACCGCTTCACATGACAGCGAAAAATTAGCACAAGGTCAACAGGTTATTACTGCCTGCGCGTTGATTCAGCACGTCTTAATTTGACCTAAAGGTGTGAATAATTATGAAGTTTTTACTTACAATCTCCATTATTTTGACAATCGGGGTTATCATAATCTCTGGTTTACGAGAATTGCATAATCAGAAGGACTTGCGAATACTACGCGACCAGGTTTCACAATTCCAAGCCACGGAAAAGATGCCAGATTCCCCAGACGGAACAACTACCACAACAGACTGGTCAACAATTAAGGATGGATCAAATTTATTCTCATTGCGGTACCCGTCGAACTGGACAGAGAATGACCAAACCATTAATCCAGTGGTTCCGAAACAGCTTGTGGGGCGCTCACAAGGTGTTTTTCCTCTGGCGCTAACCACTAGTTCGAATCTCGACATTTCTCCAACCTGGAGACAGATTACTTTGGCGAGTGGAGAACCAGCTTACTACAACTTTGAGGAAGGTATTGATTTCTACTATGTGGTTAATGGCGCAAACATGCTCATCTGGTCGATTCCGGTGAGAAGTCACGACGGTTTATTTACTAGTCAGGAATTAACCGAGGCTACCCAGATTATCAATACCTATCAACAGATATCTTCAACGTAACTAAGTATTGTTTATATGGTCTCCACCGTCGTCATCATGGCCGCCGGGCGCGGCACGCGCATGAAGGAACTGTGCCAGGATAAGCCGAAACATTTGTTGCCAGTGTTGGGGCGGCCGTTTTTGGACTATACGCTAGATCGATTGCGGCAGGCCGGGTTCACCGACCTGGTGATTTTAGTTGGCCACCAGAGCCAGGCGTTTAACGTTTACCAAAATACCCCAGATGTCCGGCTGGTAACCCAGCAACGTTTTCACGAACGCTACGGCACGGCGGCCGCCGTCGAGAACTTTAAAATTGCGGTCGGCGACCAGCCGTTCGCGGTGATCGCCGGCGATAATCTTTACAGCGCGAACGATCTCAAACAGATGACGCTCGATAACGGTCAGATGAAAATCGGCGGCTACCGGACTCTGGAGTGGCAGGGGATGGGCATTCTTAAACAAAAAAGCGACGGCACGCTCGAGCGGATTATCGAAAAACCGACGGCGTTTGTCGGCGACTATATTAATGCCAGCCTGTATCAGTTTACCCCGGCCATTTTCCCGATCATTGAATCATTACCGCCGTCGCCGCGCGGAGAGTACGAAATCACCGACGCCATTAATATCATTGCCGCCCGCGAACCGTTCGAGGTGGTCGAACTGCACGACCGCTGGCTCGATCTGACCGCGCCGGCGGATATTCCAAAAATCGAACAGGCACTGTCCAATACCGCAAGTTGACCCAGCACCCCACCCCGTCGTCATCCTGAGGCCACGCGCCGTGGCCGAAGGATCTCCTTAGTACTTAATGGAGATTCTTCGTCCCGCTCGAGGCGGGACTCAGAATGACGGGGTTCTGGGTTGACAATATATACATTAAGCGTAAGGTAGCGTAGTCCTTATTTAGGCCCGCACCTTATTCCAGGAGGAAAATAAATGGGCATGCGTCTACAGCACGTCTCTGGCACCACTAATTTTTTCACTTTACCGCAGGTATTTATCGACCTGGAAACGACCGGCGAAAGTTTGGCGGAAGGCGGCGAGATCTGTGAAGCCGGGCTGGTGAAAGTTGATCCGGTCAGCGGCGACGTGCTGTCCGAACTCAACCTCATGTTTGAGGTCACCAATCCGCTGGGCCTGTTGGAGGCGGAGCTATCGTACAGCGGGTATAACGGTTTCAACTTTCCCGAGTGGGCGAATGCCACGCCGGCTGAACAGGCGCTCGACCAGCTAATTGCCTTCTGCGCCGATTGCTCACCCTGGGCGTATAACGCCAGCTTCGAATATCGCTGGCTAGCCGACTACATCTACCGCTATGGCCAGGACTGGTTGGGCGACTATCACTGGTTTGACCTGATGACCAAAGCTAGTGAAATCCTGAAGCCGGATTTCCTGGCCGGTCGGATCGCCAAACTGTCTTTGTCTTCGATCGGGTCGCACCTCGGACTGGGGGAGGAAGCCAAACCGCATCACGGTCTGGTCGGCGCACGATACGAAGTTCAAATCGCCGCCCGGTTGAACGCCCGCCATTGATAGACAGGACAATAAACACGCCTCGGAAGAAATTCCGAGGTATTTTTTCCCACACCAGTGTATTGGGGTGGGGGTTTTGTGGATAACCCCTGGTGGCCGGCCCGGCCGTCAAAAACATTAGTTTTTCCTAAGAAAAAAGGCCATTGACATAAAAACTATATAGGTTTATACTCCTATTGTAAGAAGAGATTTGGAGTAGGCAGTAGCTGAAGATGGTCTCGGAGGACACCACGTCTTCTCGGCCTCACAGCCACCCCCTGCTTCCTCAGCGCCCCTCTTCTCACCCTGGACCTGCTTCACCGCCGGTCCTCATTTATTTTGCGGACTTTTTTTATCAGGCGTGCTATCCTGTAGATAGGTTTAGCCACTTATCAGCATTCATATGGGCGACCACCTATTAACTGTCCACGGCCACCGCGTTACTTGTAATGATGATCGGGCATGGCATGGCGTGAGACACCTGGCTTACGAAATGGGCGAAGATGAGGTGTTGGAATTATTCAAGCAAGTTGAGACGCAAAAAGAAGTCGAATTCGAAGATAAAGACCACCGGAAGTTCACCCTGGCTGACGGCGAAAACGGCGCCTTTGTGGTTGTGGCCACCAATGTCTCACATGGCTGGTTCTAAGCGGACCAATGTCCAGGGCCATACGATCCTGGCCCATCCTGACCTGACGCGGGCCCTTAAACGGTTGCCGTCGGACCTGCTCGGACGCTTGTTCCGCGAAGCCCAAGAACACGGTCAATCGCATGTCAGTCTCGAGGGTCGGCCGTTTGTTCTGCTCCGCCATCCCGACCACACCTTTACGCTCGAGCGGACGACGGACGAACATCGGACCGTGCTGTAAAGCGGTCGACTAGCCAGAATCGAAAAAATTTGCTAACCTAGCGGACTATGTCGCCCAGGATTCGTCAACCCAAACGCGAGCTGATCAACGTCCATCAGATCGAGGGCGATAAGGAGGCGATCATCTACCTGAAGAACGCCGACCACAATGTGGTCGAGGGATTATTCTATACCGCTAAGCGCTACGGGTTAGCCACTTTTGTGTTCAACGGTCTGCAGTACGAAATGGCGCGGAATCGAGATTTTTCGTTTATCGTCCGTCTCAGCGAAGACCAGAACCTGACGCCGGAAACTTTCGCTTAAACCATGTCGGCTACCGGTCAGTTTAAACGCTTGGTTCCGCCGACCTTGCGCCGCCAGTACCATCATCTGCTGGCGCTGTTGGCCAGTCGCTGGTATGGTCGACCGTCGCGCCATTTAGCCGTCATCGGCGTGACCGGCACGGACGGTAAAACTACGACCGCGTCGTTGATCGCCGACGTGCTTAGCGCCAGTGGCGCGCTGGTCGGCCTGTCGTCCAGCGCGGTAGTCCAAGTGGGTGGTCAGCGCCAACTGAACGAGACGCACCTGACCATGCCCGGGCGCTTCAAGTTACAACAACTACTGCGCCGGATGGTGGACGCCGGCTGTCGGTACGCGGTGATTGAAGTGTCGTCGGAGGGCATGGTCCAGTATCGCCAGGCCGGCATCGACTTCGATCTGGCCGTGGTGACTAATGTCTCGCCGGAGCATATTGAGGCGCACGGATCTTTCGAAGTCTACCGGCAGGCTAAAGGATTATTGTTCACCTCGATCATTCGCGGCGGCGACAAGCATTTGTTCGGCCCGGCCATCCCGAAAGCAACGGTCGTGAATCTTGATGACCCGTCGCACGACTATTTCCTTAAATTCTGGGCCGCCCGACATTTCGGCACGACCATGCAAAACCACTCCGGCGCGACCGGTGTCGGCGAAAAAATGACGGTGGTGGCCGGACGTGACGCGCAGGCCAAGGCGGGCGGAACAAAATTTACCGTTGACGGCCATGAATTATTTTTGCCTCTCCCCGGCGACTACAATGTCCGCAACGCTTTACAGGCCGTCGCCGTCGGCCTGGCGCTGGGGTTGGAGTGGGATATAATTGCCAAAGGTTTAGCTGGAGCGCACCAAATTCCTGGCCGCGGTGAAGAAGTTTCCACCGGCAAACCGTGGCGCGTTATCGTCGATTATGCCTTAACACCGGCCGCGTTGGAACAGTTGTACAAATCACTCCAGGCCAACGGCGCTCAGCGAATCATCGCTGTCTTTGGCGCGGCCGGCGGGGGACGCGACGTATGGAAAAGACCTGAGTTGGGAAAGATTGCCGCGCGATACTGCGCCCAGATTATTTTAACTACCGATGATCCGTACGATGAGGATCCCCGCCAGATTGCTGATGCAATCAAGCGGGGCGTTTCGCCCGCCGCTGACCGGAAAGTTGAGATCGTGCTCGATCGTTGTGAGGCGATCAAGCGAGCCATGTCGATGGCCCAACCCGGCGATGTAGTAGCAATTACGGGCATGGGTTCGGAGACGTCGATGATGGTGAGGGGGCAGAAAGTGGAGTGGAGTGATGTGGCGAATGTTAAATATCTTCTAAAAAGCATTTTATGAATCTTCGTTGGAAAAAAATTAGTGACCAGAAAATAACGCTCAACCGTTTTCGTTCAATGCAAAAGAAGCGGTATCAACTACCAAGCGGTCATCGTGACAACTTTTATATTTTCGGTCGCGGGCGGGTCATCGCCGCCTTAGTTGTGAGGCCAGATAAACAAATTGTGCTGGCTAAGCAATTCAGAGTCGGGCCGGAACTGGTGCGGTGGGAGTTGCCAGGCGGAAGGATAGAACGCGGTGAAACTCCACGGCAGGCAGTAATTCGTGAAGTGCAGGAAGAAGTCGGGTATTGAGGCCGGGTTACGTTTCTCGGAAAAAGCACAAATGACGCTTGGACGGATCTTGTGCGCTACCACTTCCTGATTACTTTAGCTGTGCCAGTTGGAAAACCAGAACACGATGTCGCGGAAGCGATTGAACCTGTGGCGGTATCAATACCGACGTTACTTCGCTTAAGCAAACTGGGAAAACTGACTGATAGCGAAACGGCCTAGCGGGGGTTAGTAAGACTGGGGGTCATAAAGGCTAGTAAATAATCCGACAAACCCACCCCCTCGTCAAATTGTAATAACAACCACTACTACAGAATAAAATATACAACTACAGAAATTGTTGTGTCACAACGCACCCCTCCCCCCGCGCGCGGGGGGAGGGGTGGTGAAAGAAGCCATCGACATTTTGATATACGACGAAGTTGGATAACAACCGCGAAGCGTATAATTTGGGCGGGGAGGTAGACGCGGGGGTCCCAGCGTTACGACCGCAAAAACATCCTCGCCAACCGCAACTCATCATAAGAATAGGCCTCGCCCAAAATCTTACGCACCGGCGACAAACTCAGACCGCCGGATTTTTTAAAGGCGGCCGTAATTTTTGTCAGGCGCGATGAATCGGGACGCAGGTAGTCTAGGCTAAGCGCCGGATCGGCCAGATGAATTTTTTCCAGATGCCCCATAATAGTGCCGCTTACTAAGCCGCGACGCTTGGCCATTTCTACGATGGAAAGTTTTTGTTTGACCAGGGCCTTAGTTTCTTCGTACGTCGGGCTGAAGACATCAGCCGGGTCGGCGCCGCGCTCGCGCCAAACCGGACGAGCTAGTTCGTCGATGTTTTTTCCGGCGCTGTAGCGGCGGATGAGCTGGACAAATTGCGGACCGAAGTCCGAAATCTTGCGTTGACCGACGCCGTAGAGACGGGCGAAGCTAGCCAGGCTTTGCGGATAGTAAGTCGCCATTTCTTGCAAACTACGATCGCCGAAAATGACGAAGGGCGGAACGCGTCGTTGGTTGGCCAGCTGGGTGCGCAGTTGCCGCAATTTTTCAAATAGTTCACGATCGAAGGTTGGGGCTAATGTCGAGGCTACATCCGGCGCTACAGACGGCAAACAAATGTCACAACTCCGGCAATTAATCTCCGCCCACTGTTCGCCGAAATAATTCAACAAGTATTGGCGTCGGCACGATCGTTGTTCGCAATACTGCACCATCTGATGTAATTTTTCCTCGACCCGATGTTGCTCGTCTTGATCGGCAATTTCCCGGATGAAAAAACGATGCTTCATCACGTCGCCGAACGACCAGAACAGGACGCACTGACTCGGCAACCCATCCCGTCCGGCGCGGCCAGTCTCTTGATAGTAGTTTTCGACGGATTTGGGCAGGTCGTAATGAATGACCAGCCGCACATCCGGTTTATCAATGCCCATCCCGAAGGCAATGGTGGCGACGATTATCCGCGTTTCATCGCGGATAAACCGTTCTTGCGTTTGGCGACGAGTGTCGCTGTCCAAACCGGCGTGATAAGCTTCGGCAACGAAACCGCACTGTTTCAGTTTACCAGCTAATTTTTCCGTGCCGGCGCGGGAAAAACAATAAATAATCGCGCTGGCGTGGGAATCTTGACGTAGTAAATCGACCAAGACCGGAAAGGCGTGGCGTTTTGACCGCACGGCGTAACTCAGGTTAGGACGATTGAAACTGGACACGAATATTTGCGGTTGGCGGAGGCGCAGTTGCTCGACAATGTCCTGCCGCACGCGAGCGGTCGCCGTGGCGGTCAGAGCCAACATCGGAACACCGGGGAAATCCGGCCGGAGCGTGCGCAAAGTGCGATAATCCGGTCGAAAATCGTGCCCCCATTCGGAAATGCAGTGCGCCTCGTCAATAGCGATGAGCGAGACCGTGAGAGTTTTTAGCCAGGCACGGAATGACGGCATCGCCAATCGTTCCGGCGCGACGTATAATAATTTTAACGATCCCGACTCAGCCTGCCGTTTGATTTTGGCGATGGCGGCGCCCTCAACGGCGCTGTTGATCTGGGCGGCGGCGATGCCGTTCGCCTGTAACGTGTCGACCTGATCTTTCATTAGCGAGATCAGTGGCGAAACTACCAGGGTCATCCCGGCGGACATCAGCGCCGGCAACTGGAAACACAGCGACTTGCCGCCGCCGGTGGGCATCAAGACCACCGCGTCACGCCGGGCCAGGACATGAGTGATAATCTCAGCTTGCAGTGGACGAAACTCCTCGTACCCGAAATGTTTTTTTAGGATAGCGCGCATGGGTTCAAAAATCGGAGCAGATTAACGTGCCGGCAACTAATTTGTTAATGTTTGTCTCGAGACGGCAAACAAGTTCGAACGCGGCGCTCGGGGGCATAGATACGCATACTTTCCGCCACGGATTCGTCCTGAGGATATCGTATGCGACGGTATCAACAATGTCAAGTCAATCTCCGTCGGGGCGAGTTTCAAACCCGCCCTTACGGAAATGGTAATGAAACGGTCAACGTGGGCATGGCCAACGCCGTATCGGAAACCTGTGGATACTCTCGGGATGAAAATGGGGATATGTTTTTGTGTTTTTTACATCTATATTAAAAAAATGGCTAATATTAGCCAAAAAACAAGGTATTGACAAAAGACCTGACTTAATCTTGACAGGGGCGCAAAATGTTGTTATTATCGGTTGGCGTATTTTGAGCCATATTTTGAGCATATACTCGGCGCCTTTGAGCGCCAATCGCCCTGGGTGCGGGGTGAAATCTGACCAATCTTAACCCCTCTCCGACCCAGGAGAGGATGGGGGTATTTTAATGTCTGAAGGAGTGTTGCTGGCCGAGCGGAAATACTTCACCAAGTTGCACGAAGCGATTGCGTTGCCGAATCTGATTGAGATTCAACAGCGGAGCTATGACTGGTTTTTCCGCGACGGGCTAAAAGAACTATTCGAGGAAATTTCCCCGGTCCGCGACTTTATCGGCCGCGACCTCGAGTTGTCCTTCTTGGATTACTACCTGGACGAACCGAAGTTCGACGAAGTTGCGGCCAAGGCCAAAAACGTCACCTACGAAGCGGCCCTCCGCGTCCAAGTCCGTCTAGTCAACAAAAAGACCGGCGAAATTAAGGAACAAGAAATTTATTTAGGGGACTTTCCGCTGATGACCGATCGCGGAACGTTTATCGTCAACGGCATCGAACGCGTGGTAGTCAGTCAGCTGATCCGGTCAGCCGGCGTATTTTTTACCGCCGAAAACATCCGCGGCCTCCGTTACTACGGCGCAAAAATTATTCCCAATCGCGGGGCCTGGCTCGAACTTGAAACGGACGTTAACGGTGTGATCACCGTCAAGATTGACCGCAAACGTAAAGTCGCCGTGACCGCCCTGCTCCGCGCCTTCGGTTTTCCGACCGACGCCGAGTTGTTTGAACTCTTTAAAGACGTCGACACCAACTCGAAGGTCAAGTACCTCGCCGCGACGATCGCCAAGGATGTCTCGCATGACGAAGCGGAAGGGTTGAAAGAAGTTTATAAACGCATCCGACCCGGCGATCTAGCGACCGTCGATAACGCCCGCGACCTAATTCATAAAATGTTCTTCTCGTTCGACCGCTACGACTTCGGCCGCGTCGGGCGCTATAAGCTAAACACCCGTTTTAATTTCAACTACGCCATCACCCCGGAATTCCGCGTCCTGCAAAAGCAAGACATTATCGAAATCGTTAAAGAAATTATCCGTCTCAATAATTCCCAGCTTGAACCGGATGATATCGATCACCTGGGCAACCGCCGCGTGCGGGCGATCGGCGAACTGGTCCAAAATAAATTCCGGGTCGGCTTGGCGCGGATGGAACGGATCATCAAGGACCGGATGTCGACGCTCGATATCAACACCCTGACGCCGAACCAGCTGATTAACGCCCGGCCGGTGATCGGTTCGATTAAGGAATTTTTCATGAGTTCGCAATTATCGCAATTCATGGACCAGACCAACCCGCTGGCCGAGTTGGAACACAAGCGGCGGCTGTCCGCCATGGGTCCCGGCGGTTTATCCCGCGAACGGGCCGGCTTCGATGTGCGCGATGTCCATCGCACCCACTACGGCCGGATTTGCCCGATCGCCACGCCGGAAGGTCCGAACATCGGCTTAGTCGGGCATTTATCCAGTTACGCGCGGGTCAACGACTATGGCTTTATTGAAACACCGTTCCGGAAGGTCGTGCACGATGTGCCGAACGATGGCGTAGCGGCCGGCGGTGAAATTGCGCGCGAAGAGCTAAACGGAATCGTCGCCAGCGGCGAAAAAATTACGGCCGCCCAGACCAAACAACTTAAATCCGTCGACCGACCGACGATTCCGGTTAAACCGCGGGCGACGAAGGAGGTTATCTACTTAGACGCTTTTACCGAAGAACGTCACGTCACCACCGCAGCTACAACCGAGATCGATGAACAGGGTTATTTTATTGAGCCATTCGTCGAAGTCCGCCAACGCGGCGAACCGACGATCGCGCCGGCCGAGACGGTTGATTATATGGACGTTTCACCGAAACAGATTGTGTCGATTGCGACCGCTTTGATTCCCTTCCTCGAACACGATGACGCGGTGCGGGCCTTGATGGGCACCAATATGCAACGCCAGGCTGTGTCTTGCATCAAACCGGAAGCGCCGATCGTCGGGACCGGCGTCGAAGGCCGAGCCGCCGCCGACTCCGGCCAGGTTATCCTGGCCCAAAAAGCCGGCCAGGTGACTAAAGTCCAGGCCAGCGAAGTTCAGGTCATGGAAGACGACGGCAACATCCGGACCTACAACCTACGAAACTTTTTCCGTTCGAATGCCTCGACCTCCATTAACCAGAAACCGGTGGTGGCGCCGCGACAGCGCGTCGAACGAGGGACGTTGCTGGCCGATGGCGCGGCCACGGAGAATGGCGAACTCGGGTTGGGGCAGAATCTAGTGGTGGCCTTTATTCCCTGGGAGGGCGGCAACTATGAAGACGCAATTTTAATTTCCGAACGCGTTGTCCACCGAGACCGCTACACCTCGATCCACATTGAGGATTACACGATCGACGTCCGCGATACGAAACTCGGTCCAGAAATCGTGACGCGTGACATTCCCAACGTGTCCGAAGAAAAAATGAAAGACCTGGACGAGGAGGGCGTGGTTCGGATCGGCGCGCAGGTTGCCTCGGGTGATATCCTAGTCGGAAAAATCACGCCCAAAGGCGAAACCGAATTGTCGGCCGAAGAAAAACTGTTACGGGCCATTTTCGGCGACAAAGCTAAGGATGTTAAAGATTCTTCGCTCTACCTCGAACACGGCGAACACGGCAAAGTCGTCGACATCAAGATTTTTTCCCGCGATAAAGGCGACAAACTGCCGGCCGGCGTGATCAAACAGATTCAAGTCTCGGTGGCCCAATTGCGTAAAATCCAGGTCGGCGATAAAATGGCCGGTCGCCACGGCAACAAAGGCGTGATCTCCCGGATCGTGGCGGTCGAAGATATGCCGTACCTAGCTGACGGGACGCCAGTTGATATCATTCTTAACCCGCTCGGGGTCGCCTCTCGCATGAACCTCGGGCAAATCCTCGAAACCCATCTCGGCATCGCCGCCCAGCGTCTCGGTTTTCGCGTCGCTTCGCCAGCGCTCGACGGCTTACCGGAATCAAAAATCAAAGAATTACTCCAAGCCGCCGGATTGCCGGCTGACGGCAAGATGACGGTTTATAACGGCCGGACTGGCCAGCCGTTCGATCTGCCGGTGACGGTCGGTGTGATGTACGTCTTGAAACTCAATCACTTGGTCGAAGATAAAATCCACCAGCGCTCAATCGGTCCATACTCGCTAGTCACCCAACAGCCGCTCGGCGGCAAGGCCCAGTTCGGCGGCCAACGTTTCGGCGAAATGGAAGTCTGGGCGCTCGAAGCCTATGGCGCGGCCGCTACGCTTCAAGAAATTTTGACCATCAAATCCGACGATGTGCCGGGCCGTTCAAAGGCTTACGAGTCGGTGATTAAGGGCGAGTCGATCAAGCGGTTGAACGTGCCCGAATCATTTAACGTCTTGGTCCGTGAACTTAAAGGGCTAGGTTTGGAAGTCGAACTGATTGGCGCCCAAGTCGCGCCGCCGGAAGAGGACGAGCGGCCGAAACGTAATTACGAAATCCCGCCCGACACCTTGATCGCGGATGAAGCGCCGCCAGCCGATATACCGGCCGTCGTCGTCCCGGTGGCTAAAGAAGAGGTCGAATCCTGATCGTTTAGCTCGTTAGCCATTAGCCCTTTAGCTAATTAGCTAACCAACTAACGAGCCAGCAACTAAAAAGCTAACAAGCTATCAATCTACCAATGCTCCCGTTAGAAGTTCGGAACAATAACACGTTTATTCAGGAACAAATGAATCACGGTTTTATATTTAACACTCGACAAACCAGACCAGCTGATGAGCTACATCCAATTTTTAAGACAGGCAAACTACAGCTCGCGGGACAAATTACCATTTTACTTATGAACTTCTAACGGGATGCCCTACGAAGAAACCCACGCCATCGACTTTAAGGCCATCCGCCTGAAAGTCGCTTCACCGGAAGACATCCATCGTTGGTCGTTCGGCGAAGTCACTAAACCGGAAACGATCAACTATCGGACCCAAAAACCGGAAAAATCCGGGCTGTTCGCCGAAGAAATTTTCGGTCCAAGCAAGGACTGGGAATGTTTTTGCGGCAAGTATAAGCGCATCCGCTACAAAGGCATCGTTTGCGACAAATGCGGCGTCGAGGTGACCCGGTCGGTGGTCCGTCGCGAACGGATGGGCCATGTCAACTTGGCCACGCCCGTCTCGCATATTTGGTTCCTGCGCGGCCTGCCGTCGAAGATCGGCTTAATGCTCGACCTGGGGGTGCAGGATTTAGAAAAAGTTATTTACTTTGCCAACTTTATTATCACCGCGGTTGACGATCGCCTGCGGACCGAAACGTTGGCGCAACTTGATAGCGAATACCATTCTAAGAAAAAACAGATCGAGGCCGAGTGGCAACAGCAGTCGAATCAGATTAAACAACAGGCGCTGACCGCGACCGGCAAAGATAAATCCAAATTAGACGCCGACTTGCAAAATCTCGGCCTGGCCAAAGTCGAGAAATTAAAATTGCTCGACGAGGCCGTCGAGACGGCGGCCAAGGAACTAAAGAGTTTGGCGCCGATGCAAATCCTGACGGAGCAAGCCTATCAAGACCTGTCGCTTAAGTATGGTCATGTGTTCGAAGCCTCGATCGGAGCCGAAGCCGTTCATCACCTGCTAATGAAGGTTGATTTGGACAAATTGATTGCCGAACTAGAAGTCGAAGCGGTGGAAGTGACCGAAACTAAACAGCGTCGTGTTATCCGCCGCTTGCGGCTAGCCAGAAATTTCAAAACTAACAACATTCGACCGGAATGGATGGTCATGACGGTCATGCCGATTATCCCGCCTGACCTGCGGCCGATGGTTCAGCTCGACGGCGGACGTTTCGCCACCTCGGATTTGAATGATCTTTACCGCCGGGTGATCAACCGCAATAACCGCCTGAAGCGCTTGCTCGAACTCAATGCGCCGGAAGTCATTGTCCGCAACGAAAAACGGATGCTCCAGGAAGCCGTTGATGCCCTGATCGATAACGGCGCTCGACACGGCAAGACCGTGACCGCTTCGACTGGCCAAAAAAGAATGTTGCGCTCGATTGCCGACATGTTGAAAGGCAAACAGGGCCGGTTCCGCCAAAACCTGCTAGGCAAACGGGTCGATTACTCCGGCCGGTCGGTGATTGTCATCGGGCCCTACCTAAAACTTGACCAGTGCGGTCTACCGAAACGGATGGCCCTCGAACTTTTCCGACCATTCGTCATTTCTCAGCTGATCAAACGCGAATACGTTCATAACGTTCGCTCGGCCGGCCGGTATATTGAAGCTGGCCACCCGGAAGTGTGGGATATTCTCGAAGAAGTAACGCGCGACGCGACGGTCCTACTCAACCGTGCCCCGACTCTCCATCGTCTGGGGATTCAAGCCTTCCGGCCGATTTTGATCGAGGGCAAGGCCATTCAAATCCACCCGCTGGTCTGTAGCGCCTTTAATGCCGACTTCGACGGCGACCAGATGGCGGTTCACGTGCCGCTGACCGAGCAGGCCAAGTGGGAAGCAGTCAACCTAATGATGTCGACCAAGAACCTGCTCAAGCCGGCCACCGGCACGCCGGTCGTGACGCCGAACATGGATATTGTCTTGGGGT
>JBGPHQ010000011.1:0-13939 GCA_041484505.1 Patescibacteria group bacterium | reverse complement strand
GATACCACAATCCACACCCCCGAAAAATGCCTGTAGTTAGCCAAAAAGTTGATATTTTGTTGACTACCTGTGGATAACTTGTTTATCTCAACAGGGGCCACGCCCGGCGTTGACCAATGAGCTTTCCGCTGGTACAATAGCTGGGCTTTGTGCCCTGCGCTATAAACCACCGGGGACAAGCAAGCGGACGCCCCAACACCAGACCCATTAATCAAAACCCTTAAGGCGATATGCCGAAAAGAACCTACCAACCAAAGAAACGGCGGCGCAGTCGCGTCCACGGTTTTCGGGCCCGCCAACGCCGGCCAGGCGGTCGCAACACCCTTCGTCGTCGGCGCGCTAGGGGTCGTCGCCGACTCAGCGTCTAGGACCGTGCTCAATAAATCCCGGCGGGTGCGCACGGCCCGCGACCACCAACGGGTTTGGCGGTCGGGGCGGGTCTGCCGTAGCCGGACGCTGGTGGCCCGAATCGGCCGATCGACCCACCCCGAGTCGCGCTTTGGCTTCGTGGTTTCAAAGACGGTGGCTAAACGCGCGGTGGTCAGAAATCTAATCAAGCGCAGGTTGCGCGCCCTGGCTCGCGAAAAAACCATGACGCCGCCGGCCGATATAGTGCTCTACGCCACCAAAGCCGCCGCCGCGGCCACTTACCAGGAGCTGACCCGCGACTTCCACCAAGTTCTCACCAACCAACCACATGCGCCGACTCCTTATCGCCGCCATTAGTCTCTACCAAGCCACGCTTTCGCCTGACCATGGACCGCGGCGTCGACTTTATCCGCATGGTTTTTGCCGGTTTCATCCGACTTGCTCGGATTATGCCAAGACCGCCATCCTAAACTTCGGCGCGGGGCCCGGCACGTGGCTAGCCCTAAAGCGCTTGGCCCGCTGTCACCCCTGGAGCGCCGGCGGACTTGATCCAGCCCCAGCCCCACGCCCATGACCTGGTTTACCGTCGGCATCTTCGAGCCGCTTTTTAACGCCCTGTTGTACATTCAAAAATTGTTGCCCGGGCACGATCTGGGCATCGCGATTATTTTGCTGACCCTAGTCATCAAGGCAGCGCTGTACATTCCTTCGCTCAGCGGCATTCGCGCCTCACGCCAGCTCCAAACCCTTCAACCAAAACTGAAAGCCATTCAGACCCAAAACAAAGACAACAAAGAAAAGTTGGCCCAGGAACAAATGAGGTTATATAAAGAAAGCAAGGTCAACCCACTATCTTCGTGTTTACCGCTATTAATCCAAATTCCGTTTTTTATCGGTCTGTACCAAGTATTTATTAGCGGCCTAAAGATCGACCACAACGGCATCCTCGGCGCGGCGGAGCTCAAACATATTTACCCGTTTCTGCGCGGGTACTATGAGGCCACCCCCATCAACACCATGTTCCTGGGGTTTGTTAACCTGGTGGGTAAAAAGGGCGTCGCCAACATCGTTTTTGCGCTCTTGGCCGGGGCGACCCAGTTTTGGCAAACAAAAATGTTAGCCGCGCCCAAAGAACCACACATCAAAGAAGCGCGCGACGAATCGCTCACCAGCGCCACCAACAAACAAATGACCTATATGTTGCCGCTCTTTACGGCCTATTTAGCTTATACCTTCCCGGCCGGCTTAGCGTTATACTGGACCACCCAGTCGGTCTTGACCATCGCCCAGCAATACGTTTTTCTTCGCCGACACCCGCTAACGCCAGCCGTGACGCAGGTTCCAAATGACCAACACCCTTAGTCCACTGCGCTTGCCGGTGCGCACCGAATCCGGCCAACCGCTCGGCGTGGTGGTCGACCTCAGCGTTGATCCGGACACCCAGGCGGTAATTTCCTATCACGTTAAACCAAACCGGCTAGTGCCCGACGTGGTGCGCTCGCCGCTAATTATAAACCGCAGTCAGGTGGTTGAGCTAACCGCCGACGCGCTTATTGTCGACGACAACACGGCCCGCATAGCCCAACAAGCGCCCGCGCCACAGCCGTCGAATTAACCAGCATCGATAATTCGCCCCCCAACAAGTTTAGCGTCGAGCGACTCGTGTGATGTGAAAAAACCAAACAGAAAGAGCGTTTACGAAAACACAAGTAGCTTAGGAGGTCGCCATGAAACGACCAACACCGAAAAGGAAGGCTGGGGCTGTGCCAAAGCGCGGGATCGAAGCTCCTTCCAACCAGAATGAATGTGGTTTCTGCGAGCGCACATTCCCAACAGTCAACGATCTTTACCGGCGCCAACAGGACGAGCACGACCCCCACGGAATAATGTTTTCCGAGCTGGGGATTCAAAAGTAGAGAAGCACTATATACATTAAGCAGGGACGAGGGGCCAGCTCGCCCCTTTTTTACCACACTTTATTTATCGGGTAATTTGTTCCTCGACCCACCCCCCCCACTTTCGAACTAACCTGCCCGCGAAAAAACCACGCGCCGACCATGCGGCAGAAAGCCAAAACGAACCCGCTGTACATTAGGCCACGACCGGCGGCTTAGTTTTTCCGGCCACTCAATAATAAGCAGACAACCCGGGTCGCTGACCGCCGATGTGATATCAAGCGCGGCCTCTTCGCGCACGCTTCGCAGGCGATAGGCGTCGATATGAACAACGCGGACCCAGCGTTGACGTCGGAGATTGTATGATTGACTCAGCGTAAAGGTCGGACTAGCCACTCGGCCGCGGTGGCCAAGCGCCCGGAGCGCGCCGCGCACAAAAGTTGTTTTCCCGCTCCCGAGTGGGCCGCGCAGTAGCCAAACACGCGCGCGGGCCTGACGAATCGTGGCCCCCGCTAGGCGCGTCATTTCACTAGGCTTCAAAACAGTCACCGCGCTTGACGGAAATCCATTGGGCTGGTATGGTCCCCTATTACTTTTTCGCGGCCGCCGTAAACGTCGACTTGGCGTTCGATGACGGCCAGACAAACTTTTCATGGAATTATCTCCGCTTGAACAAGCCAGCACGCTACTGCGACAGAGTACCACACCACTTATTCTGTTGCCAGCCGCCCCATCTTCGGACGCCCTCGCGGCCGGGCTAGCGCTGCTGATGGTGCTCGAAAAACTCGGCCAGGCGGCCAAAATAGTCAGCCCCAATTTTACCCTCCCCCCGGGCCACGACTTCCTGCCCAAAAACGCCGCCGTTGAACAGCGTCTGACCTCGCTCCGAAGTTTTGTGATCAGCGTCGATGTAACTCGAGCCAAACTAGACACCCTAAGTTACGACCTGCGTGACGATCGACTGCACATCTATTTGTCTCCGAAACAAGGCTTCTACGAAGCCAAAGACGTCACTACTTCAACCGGCCGCTTCGCCCATGACCTGATTATCACCGTTGATCTCCCCACCCTCGAGGCGCTGGGGCCGCTTTATCACGACAATACCGAGTTTTTTTACCAAGTCCCGATTCTCAACCTCGACCACCACTCCGAAAACACCCGCTTCGGCCATTGTAACGTCGTCGATCTGACGGCCAGCTCGGTGTCGGAAATAGTTTTTGAACTCCTGCGGGTGGTTGGTTTTGAACACATTGATGAACACATCGCCACCAGCCTGCTGACCGGCATAATTTCTAAAACTAGAGTCTTTCAAAATCAACGGGTTACCCCGAAATCTTTAGCGGTCGCGTCGCACCTAATGAGCGCCGGGGCAAGGCGGGAAGAGATTATTCAGCATTTATACCAAACCAAAACACTCTCCACCTTGAAATTGTGGGGCCGGGCGCTCGGCCGCCTGCAGACCGCCCAAAACGGCCGGGTGGTTTGGACCACTATCACCAACGATGACTTAACTAGCACCAAAACCAAACCAGCCGACGCGACTGGCGTGATTGATGAGTTGATGACCGAAGCCGCGTCGGCCGATGTGACCGCGTTGTTCGTGGCGACCGAGTCAGGCACGATCGTCCATTTGGTTTTCCAGGGCCAAGCGCCACCCCGGAATTTGCCGGCCGGGTTGGAACAAAAGGGCCCGCAATATTATTGCGGCACGCTACCGGGCCAACCTCAAGCGGTGGCCGAAAGCATCGTCAACTCCCTTCAGCTGACGCCACCAAGCTTGTCTTAACCACCGCACCTGTCCGTCACGGCTCCAGGGTGGTATAATTTAGCTATGACTTCGACACCGTCGTTGCGCGTCGCCGATCCGGACGTGGAAGAGGCGTTACAGGAAAAAATCGGTCACATCGCCCAAAAGGAAAAGGAACAGGAAACCGCCAGCCTGGCCCAGCAACAAGGAATCGGCTATATCAACCTAGTCGGTTTTCCGATTGGCCCCGAGACAATCGCGGTCTTGCCCCGGGCCACCGCCGAGCGCCTGCAAACGGTTTGTTTTCTCAAAACGCTCGGGCAAATCCGGCTGGGCACGACCGATGTCTCACAACCCGACCTCGAACCATTAAAGGCCGCCCTGCGCACTAAGTATCGCGCCGAAGTCGAATCATATTTAATTTCCGCGCATAGTTTTCAAACCGCGCTTAAATTATACGACCGCCTACCGAAAGTTCGTAAGACCACCAGCGACCTGGAAATTGCGGCCACCGACCTGGAGCGTTTCCGGGCCGATATTAGAAGCCTAGTTGATATTTCGGCCCGTCTGAAAACAACTAGCGTGACGGACACCTTTGTTCTGTTGTTGGCCGGGGCGCTTCAGGCTCGCGCCTCCGATCTGCACATCGAGGCGGAGGCCGAAGGCATTCGGGTCAGGTACCGTATCGACGGTGTGCTGGCGCCGGTCGCCACGATCGATAAACAACAATGGCCGCGGATCATTTCGCGGATCAAATTAATGGCCGGTTTGAAAATAAATATCACCACCACGCCGCAAGACGGGCGGATTACCCTGCTGGTGACCGGCGACAAGGTGGACATTCGCGTTTCCACCCTGCCGACTGCTTTCGGCGAAAGCGTGGTGATGCGTTTACTGCGCTCAACCGCGACCAGCATCACTTTTGACGAACTTGGTCTCCGCGACCGCGCCTACGAACAGCTAATTAAAGAAACGGCCCGCCCCAACGGAATGGTGGTCGTAACCGGCCCGACTGGCTCGGGAAAAACTACGACGCTTTACGCCGTGCTGACCAGGCTCAACACGCCGGACACCAAAATAATCACCCTCGAAGACCCGATCGAGTATAAATTGACCGGGATCAACCAAAGCCAGGTGGATTGGGCCAAAGGCTATACTTTTGCCCAGGGCCTGCGTTCTATTTTGCGCCAAGATCCGGACATTGTGATGGTCGGAGAAATACGTGACCTGGAGACGGCCGATACGGCGATTCAAGCGGCGCTGACCGGCCACCTCGTTTTATCAACGGTTCATACCAACGACGCGGCCGGCGCCATTCCACGTTTTTTATCAATGGGCACCAAACCGTACTTATTGGCTCCCGCCCTGAACGCCGTGGTCGCGCAACGGCTGGTTCGTCGGATCTGCGAACATTGTGCGGTTGACGACAAACTTACCCCCGAAGTCTTAACACGGGTTAAAGCCACGCTGGCCGCCATTCCGACCAACTCCGGCTACTCCGTCGACGCGAAAAAACCGCTGACCTTCCGCCATGGTGCCGGTTGCGACCAGTGCCACCACCTCGGCTACTTGGGCCGGATCGGGATTTTTGAAGTCCTGGTGGTTGATACCGAACTGGAAAAAGTCATCCTGACCAGCCAAGCCAGCGAATATCAGATGCGCGAAGTGGCCAGCCACCAGGGCATGATTACCATGGCCCAGGACGGACTATTAAAGGCGCTTGATGGCATCACCACGGTTGAGGAAGTGTTCCGAGTGGCGCAGTGAAACAAGGGTTAAGATTAAAGACTTAAGTTGAAAGCATAAAAAAGAGCCCGCGGGACCAACGGTCCGGGCTCGTTACATTCGCTACGTAGCGGACTACCACTTGGCCGCCCCGATGTTTGTTGTATGACGACGGGACTTACTATCCCCGGTTCTTGATGATGATGGTGATTGCGGCGACGAGCATCACACAGAACAGCACGACAATCCACACATTCTGACGAAGATAGGTTACGATATCGGGGGTCATGACCCCCTCCTTTCGCCTCGGTCTAGGCCCGGTCGTGACGACGTAACACTCCAAACAGGAGCACTTAAAGCAAACACCCGCGCCCCAAATTCGTCAACCCCACACCATTTTGGGTGGCTCAATGATGTGTGAAATAATTGCTGTTTTTATTCGCAATTCATTAACGAGGAAACAGACCTTGTTTGGTCAAAGTGGTGCCGGGCAAACCCCCGAAGGTCAACGTTTGACTATTACAATTCCAGCAACCGTGTCTCAGCCACGACCAACTTTTCTCGTTCGGTCGCCACCATTTCCGCCGGCGCACCGGCCACGAATCGCTGGTTAGTCAACTTAGCTTTAATCCCGGCAATATAAGTTTCTAGCCCAACCCGTTCCTTTTGGCGCCAGGTTTCATAGCGATCAACGAAGGTTTTTTCCATTTGAAACTTCACTACGCCGAGCAAAATTTCCCCGTAGCGACTGTCAACGGTTAAACGCGCCGCCGGCTGGACCGCCACGCCGCTCAGCGCCCGCAGCAGAACCGCGTCGTCATACGGCGCGGCGGCGACATAGTGCGCCGGCGTGCTCGCCGACAGGCCGCCATGCGCACGGAAATTACGCAAGGCGGTTACCGTGCGCTGCAGGCTGGAAAACGTGGCGGCCGCGGCGGTGTGTTTCGACCAACCCGCCGGGATTTTCGGCCAAGCCGAGGACATTAGCAAGTCCCCGGGGTGGAGCGACGACCAGAGCGCCTCGGTCACAAATGGCATAAACGGATGGAGCAAGCGGACGACGGTGTCCAATGTCACATAAAGCACGCCGGCGTTAGGATGGACTTTCGAGGCCTCAAGATACCAGTCGGCCAAATCATGCCAGACGAAATCATAAAGCGCCTGGCCGGCGCCGGAGAAATCAAGGGTGTCAAGGTCGGCGGTCACGGTTTTAGTCACGGCGGCGAGTCGGTCAATGATCCAGCGATCAGCCAGGGTCACGGCCGCAAGTTTTTTCGCCGGTCGTTCATGGCCGAGCACATACCGCGCCACATTCCATAACTTATTGGCAAAATTTCGGAAGCCTTCGATCTTTTGTTCATATAAACGGAAGTCCTGACCCGGCGAGTTGCCGACAATCAGGCTCATCCGCAGAGCATCCGTGCCGTATTTATCGCCCATCACTAGCGGATCAATGCCGGTGCCCTTCGACTTCGACATTTTTTTGCCTTGCTGGTCGAGCACTAAGCCGTGCAAATAAACCGTCCGGAACGGCACCTCGTCAAGAAAGTACAGCGAGAACATGATCATCCGCGCCACCCAGAAAAACAAAATATCCCAGGCGGTTTCCAGCACCTCGGTTGGATGGAAACGTTTCAGGTCGCTGGTGTGTTTCGGCCAACCCAGCGTCGAAAAAGTCCAGAGCCCCGACGAGAACCAAGTATCAAGCGTATCGGCGTCTTGCACCCAGCCCGCGCCTGGCTTGGCGGGGCCAACTTTTATTTGCTGTTTGCCCCCCACCGTTTTATACCACACCGGCAGTCGATGGCCCCACCAGATTTGCCGCGAAATGTTCCAGTCGTGCATATTTTCCATCCACTGGAAATAGTTTTTCTCAAATCGGGCGGGCACGATTTTAATCTGGCCCGACCGGACGGCCCGAATGGCTTTGGTGGCCAGCGGTTTTACCTTGACGAACCACTGTTTAGAAATTAGCGGCTCAATCACCGTTTTTGAGCGCGAACAAAACGCCACGGCATGAATGTAATCCTGCTCCTTCGTCAGCGCGTCAAGCGGGCGTAACTTATCAAGCACTTTTTGTCTCGCCTCGAGAGTGGTGAGGCCGGTAAAATCTTGGCCCGCCTCATCCGTCATGCGTCCGTCCAGACCGATAATGCGCGGGGCTGACAGGTGATGTGTTTGACCCAAATCGTAATCAAGGACGTCGTGGGCCGGCGTGACCTTCACGGCCCCGGTGCCGAACCCGCGGTCGATCCGGACATCGGCAATAATTGGAATGTCACGCCCGACGATCGGCAGGCGAACCGTTTTTCCCACCAGGGCCAAATAGCGTTCGTCTTGCGGATGGACGGCGACCGCTGTGTCGCCGAGCATCGTTTCGGGGCGGGTGGTGGCGACCGTGATCGAACCCGAGCCGTCGGTCAGCGGGTAAGCGATAAACCACAGCCTCCCCGGCACGTCTTCGTGATCAACCTCCAGGTCAGAGATGGATGTCTGGCAGGCCGGGCACCAGTTAGTAATCCTTTCGCCGCGGTAAATTAAGCCGTCGTCGTACAACCGCTTAAAGGCCGTGTTAACCGCCAAGGTCAGATCTTCGTCCATCGTAAACTGTTCGCGCGACCAGTCGGCCGAAGCGCCGAGGCGTTTTGTTTGCTCGACGATCCGTCGGCCATATTGTTCTTTCCATTGCCAAACCCGGCGCAAGAATTTGTCACGCCCCAGCTCATGTCGCTCAACCCCGTCTTTTCTCAATTCACGCTCGACCACCACCTGGGTGGCAATAGCCGCGTGATCGGTGCCGGGCACCCACAGCGCCGCTTGGCCACGCATGCGGTGGTAGCGAATAAGCAGGTCTTGAATGGTAAATCCTAGAGCGTGACCAACGTGGAGCTCGCCGGTGATATTCGACGGCGGCATCGAGATCGTAAATGGTTTCCGCCGCCTAGCGAATGGTAAATTATCCGGATTAAACAACCCGGACTTTTCCCAGCGCCGGTAAATTTCTTGCTCAAACTCTGGCGGGTTGTAGGTCTTCGGCAGTTCGGGCATCAAAATATATTTAACCAAGCACAATCACTAATGAACTCCAGGGTCACGAAGCAAACATTGTTGCATGTGGGTACAGACTACCGCGAGGTGGGCGACCTGTCAACCAACTTTGAGCTTTTCGGACCAGGGTTTTCGGTTCCTCCTATTAGTAAGGGGAGGCTAGGCGGGGATTGACCCAGCACCACAATAGCAAAGACGTTATAAAGCCACTTTCGCATCCCATTGATAGTCGCGCCACAATAATAGAAACGAAGTTCCGGCTATTGTGGCGCTGGGTAAACCAACTCCCAATTCGGATCAGCTTTGAGTTTTTGCCAAGGGGTGAATTGTTTCTTTTGGGCGCGAAACATTCCCGCCATTGCGATCATCACCCCGTTATCCATACACAGCGGCCAGGCCGGCGGCACAAAAATCGCGCCCGGCAGGTTTTGTGTTACCATCGTTTGTATTTTTTCACGCAACAGCCGGTTGGCCGCGACGCCGCCCCCAAGTAAAACCGTTTTGGCCCCAACCCTTTCGGCCGCCCAGCGTGTTTTTACGACCAAGGGTTCAATGGCGGCGGCTTGGAAGCTGGCGGCGATGTTATTGATTAGGGTCGCTGGTCTACGGCGGTGTTTTTGTAGTTCGTACCGCACCGAAGTTTTTAATCCGGAGTAGCTGAAGTCAAGATTTCCGCGGCGCATTAAGGCCCGAGGGAAGGCGAAGGCAGTGTGGTTGCCATGGACCGCACGTCTAGCAATTTCCGGCCCGCCCGGATATTGTAGGCCAAGAATTTTGGCCACCTTGTCGAACGCTTCCCCAACCGCGTCATCTAATGTACACCCCAGCATTAAATATTTTCCAATTCCGCGCACCAGAATCAGTTCGGTGTGGCCGCCGGAAACAATTAGTGCCACCGCTGGAAATTTGATGCGGGGTGCGGCTGGCGATGCCCAGGCGCTAACGATGTGACCTTCGATGTGGTTGACCCGGACCACTGGTTTCTTAAGCACATAGCTAAGCGCCCGCGCCGTTTCCACACCGACCAGTAGGGCAGTATTTAATCCCGGCCCGCCGGTGACCGCGAGGGCGTCAATATCCGACCATTTTACTCGGGCCGATTTCATCGCCGCCTCAAGCGTCGGCAAAATAATTAAGGCGTGTTCCCGGGCGGCCACTTCCGGCACGACGCCACCGTATTGGCGGTGGACTAGCACTTGCGAGGCTGTGACACTGGCCTCAATCGTAAACTTTTTGTTGGCGTAAGACACAATGCCGATGGCCGTGTCGTCACAACTAGTTTCTATTCCCAAAACACGCGTCATAAAATTATTTAGATCCGCCCCGTTTAGGCTCACGCCCCTGCTGACGTAAAGCCCGGCGCAAAATCCATTCAAGCTGTCCGTTTAGACTGCGCAACTCATCGTTCGCCCAGCGCTGGATAGCTGTGAGGGTTGCTGGATCGATCCGCAGGAGAAAGGCCTTGGGTTTCTTATTCGCCACGGACTAGGTATAAAGCGTGCCGGCATTGACGATTGGTTGCGCATCGCGGTCGCTAGTCAGCACCACCAGGAGATTGCTCACCATCGACGCCTTGCGCTCATCGTCGAGCTTGACCTTGCCGCCAGCTTCCAATTTGTCGAGCGCCATTTCGACCATCGAAACCGCCCCCTCGACAATGCGCGTGCGAGCGGCGATGATAGCGTTCGCTTGTTGGCGACGCAACATAGTGCCGGCGATTTCCGGCGCGTAGGCGAGGTGGGAAATCCGGGCCTCGACGATTTCGATGCCGGCTTTCTCTAGGCGCTGATGAATTTCATGTTTCAAGTTTTCCGCCACCTCGTTCGTGTTGCCGCGCAAAGACAGCACGTTGTCTTGATGTGAGTCATACGGGTAGGTGCTAGCCATGTTGCGAATCGCGGATTCGCTTTGGACGCGGACAAAATCTTCATAGTTTTCCACGTTGAACAGGGCTTCGGCGGTCTCGACTACTTTCCAGACCACAATCGCGGCGATCTCGACCGGATTTCCCTCGTGGTCATTGACTTTCAAATGGCCGCTTTCAAAATTCCGCACCTTTAACGATATTCGCCGCTTGACCGCGAACGGGTTCATCCACCAAAACCCCGGCGTTTTGACCGAACCAGCATAACTCCCGAAGACGACCGCCGCCGCCGCCATGTTCGGGTTAACCAAGAATAGTCCGTTTAGACAAAAACCAGCGACCAGGATAACCAACACGAACAACAACCCCCAAGGATTGTTGGCCCGGGCGGAAAAGACCAATCCTAAACCGGCCGCAATAATAATGGGCCCTAACACGAAAATCATCGACCAACCATTAATGGCGCGAGCCGGATGTTCTTGGATCATGGGCGTAACATTAGTTAGTGATATCGTATTGATATCACTATATCATGCGCCATAAAACTGTCAAGGCGACGTCCGCGCCACAATGAAAATTAAACTAATTGGGCTCGATTAGACGGGAAGCTGACCGCTTGGCGGATGTCGTCGTTCGCCTGGATCCATTGCATAATACGGGCCAGGCCGAAACCGCAACCGGCGTGCGGGGTGTTTTCCTTTTTCACCTGGTCGATATACCACTGAAAATCGGTTAGGTCGCCGCCCTTGGCTTGCAACCGTTTGAACATCTTAGAATTACGTAACCGATGTTCGAGTATTTCCGGCAGATGCGCCCGGGCCGCCGCGCCGACCGATTCGCCGGCGAACGGCAGGATCAGATCGCAACTTAACACGCGGCCGGGATGGTCCGGGTCGGGCAACATGTTAAAAAACTTTTCCACCTCGATCGGCCGACCGAAATCCCACAGCGGATCAGGGAAGCGTGTGATCAGCAACGGCACATTCCCGACGTGCTGGACCAGTATTTTTTCCCGTGATGAAGATATGTCGTCGCCCCAAGCAATATCCTCGCCTAATTTTTGTAACGTGGCGATCGCCTCGTCGTAGGTAAGTTCAGGAAATCGGTCGGGAATGTTCTTAAGATGTTCAATACTGTCCGGATCCAGGCCTAACTCCCGGTGGTTTGGGTGGTTCACCAAGTCTCGAGCGATCTGGACGATCACGCCCTCGATCGCGCGTAACAGGTTATCAAAATCACCGGCGAATTCGATTTCCAAAAGCGGAAACTCCGTTAAGTGACGACCATCTACCTTCGGTTCGGCTCGAAAAGACGGTCCGACGCAATACGTTTTTCCTAACTGCGGCACCAGCGCTTCAAGATAGAGTTGTCCGGTTTGGGCTAGATAGGCCGGCCGGTCGTTGAACCAGCGCTGGTTATGATCAACGCCCACCTCGAACAGAGTGTCGATATTTTCACAGGCGCCGGAAGCGCGGACGATGCGGGGCACGATAACTTCGGTATAGCCACGGTGTTCAAGGTGGCGGCGGGCCGAGGTCAGCACCTGGTGGGTGAGACGAGTCGTGGTGATCATATTTTACTCCTTTAAAAAAGCGGCCCCGGGGCGGGGCCGATAATTAGTGATTATCGTTGGTCGGTATAAAAAACAGCTCCCTTGGTGGGAGCGACTGGCCCAGAGGCGGTGTAAACCGTTGATGGGGATAAGTGATCATTCTCTTACAGATGATACGGGATAACTAGCAAAGCGTCAAACTCTCCACGCACGATGTGCTCTACCCAGCCCCACTTCCGAGCGCACAGTGACATGATTATTCGAAGTTGATATTGTTTACCACGAGAATGCACCCGCCGGCTTGTCATCGGAAGTGAGGCTGGGTATACTGTCCGCATGTTTAACCAAAAGACGCTAATTACTACCGCCCAAGTTTGGATCCCGCTGGCGATTGTGCTCACCGTCGGCATTGGCTTTGCTTACGTCGGGGTTCAGCAAAATTACCGGACGTCCCTAAACGATCCGCAGATTGAAGTGGCCGCCCAGGCGGTAGATTTAGTCAAAAGCGGACAGAATCCGACGGCGCTAGTGCCGACCGAACCGGTTGATATGGCCGCCAGCCTGGCCACCTTCATCATTTTCTACGACGCTAACGGGAAAGTGGCGGCCAGTTCCGGCGCGCTTAACGGCGCTACCCCAACCCCGCTAGCCGGCGTGTTCGACTACACAAAAGCACATGGCGAAGACCGATTCACCTGGCAACCGCAAACCAAAGTTCGAGTCGCCGCCGTAGTCCGCCAGACTGCTACTGGTTATGTCCTGGCCGGCCGGTCGATGCGAGAAGTCGAGACCCGAATAGATTCGTTAACCAACCTAGCGGCCATGGCGTGGTTCCTGGGGCTGGGATTGTCTTTAGCGGCGACCCTGGCGCTGGCCCATTTCCGCTATCGAAAAAATACCTAACGGGGTTTAGTTGATAACTCGATCAGGGTGTCGTCGTTATCTTGTCGCACCGCGCGGTTATTTTTTGTATATCCGCAAACAATGCAACGGTGGGTGATGATATTCTGCCTGGCTCGAATTGTTAGCCCGACCGGCCCCATCATTCCTCGGCACTTGGCCGCCCGATCTCCCGGATGAACATCAACGTGCCGGCTCCACAGGCAAACCGGACAATGATTAGTGTAACCGTTACCCGCCACCTTTACGCCGCAGTGGCCGCAGGTGAAGTTTTCGATCGTGCGCTTAAATGTTTGGGACATGGCGGCTAAACAAGCAGTTCCAATTTTTCGCGGCGACTAAGTTTTTTCAGGCGATGTTCCGCGCGTTGCGCGGTGGCCCGAGTGCGGAATCTCTGGGAATAGACCAGCCGCACCGGACGACGAGGGCGGGTATATTTTGCGCCGAGTTTGGTAGAGTTGTGTTCTTGTATCCGCCGCGACAAATCAACGGTGATGCCCGTGTAGAGCGTTCCGTCAGCGCAGTGGAGGAGGTAGAGGTGGTACATGGATTGGTAGCCCGCGCCGGTCTTGCACCTGGACTGTAGGGGTATTGTAAGGCTTTCTTGGGCTATTTCCTAGAGCTCGATCTAAGCCTCTCGGTCGGGGTCGTTTAGTGCGAATGGTGGAGCAAATAGACTTAATTTCATATAACGTTTCGGCGTATCCGCGGCAGAGCGAAGCGGAGTTGCGGATACGCCGTGTTAGCCGATGTATCTTTAAATATTTACTCTTTCCCAGAGTTGAGAATGTTCGAGATGATTAAGCACGGTACATCGTAATCATCCATGCTGATAATGT
>JBGPHQ010000010.1:0-14079 GCA_041484505.1 Patescibacteria group bacterium | reverse complement strand
ATACCACAGCATCACCTCCGTCGGCGTGGCTTGACGACGTAGCCGCCTTCGCCAGGTTAGTTGTTGGGGATGGTTATAAAAAACAGGCATGAGTGCGTAGACCCAAGCCGGTGACTGTAGGTTATCCAAACTCCCGCCGGATGTCAAGCGGGTCAGAAATACGGTTTTGTGGGTCGTGGCATACTACCGTTAGATTTAAGACAAAGCCAATAATTTTTTCGATTGGATATGGCTACCGGGCGTCTAGTTGACGCGCCCGGCGTGGTTTGCTAGTTTGTAATGACAATAACCACCGGAGGGGCGGATGCCCAGGCGAAATCGCGGTCGACAGACTCGGCGTGATGACACATTCGTGCCCGACCAAGCCGATCAGATTCTCCCGCTGATGAAACTTGCCGCGGCTTATGATCAGGCCAGAAAATGTCGGGATTATAAGCGCACCGCAAAAATCAAGGCGGCGGCGCGAAAATTGAAACGGGCCTGACACTGAGTGACCACGGTCGCTCAGTTTTTTCTATAACGGGTGGCCAAGCCCAGGTGCGTAAAATGGCCAACCCAGCCTTTATTTGCTACTCTTGAGACATGATCAAGGTTATCTACTTCGATTACCACGGTGTCCTCGATCGGCGAACATTTCGGGGTTTGCTTGAAACCATTGCCCATTATTCAGGCCAGCCAGATAGCGCCAAAGTCGTTACCGATTTGTCTTCGTATGGTTTTGATTACGCCGACGGCAAAGTGAAACCGCACGAATTTTGGCGGACGATCGAAGAACGGTATGGAACGACCGCGAACCGCGCTGGTCGGCAATATATATTGTACGTTGAACCAGTTTTAGAGATGTGGAATCTAGTCAGTCAGTTGCATGAACGATTTGCACTTGGTTTGTTTACCGATTGCCCGGCCGACAAAAAAGAAACGATTCGGAGTGCTTATGCCCTGACTGACTATTTTGACTACCTCATTTTTTCTTGTGACGTTCAGTTGTCAAAACGCGACCCGACTTTCTATCAGTTGATGCTTCAGGACGGAAAATACCTGGCCCAAGAATGTTTGGTGATTGACGATTCTGAACGCAACTGTGAGCAGGCAATTAGTATGGATTTCAAAGCTCATGTTTTTCGCGACCCCCCGACCTTGCAAAATTATTTGCAAACGTTATAGATACTATGGACCAAGAGGAAGCCAAAGTAAAATTAACACCCGAACAATACAACGTTTGCTTTTTGAAAGGCACCGAACCACCTGGGAGCGGTAAGTTTTTGCATCACCACGCCCAAGGGGTATACGTCTGCGTCGTCTGCGGTCAGGAATTATTCAAATCCGACACTAAGTTCGACTCCGGCACCGGCTGGCCAAGTTTTTGGGATCCGGCCGTGAAAGCGAATGTCAAGACGGTAGATGATATGGCCATGGGTATGCGCCGGACGGAAGTGCGCTGTGCGAAGTGTGACTCACACTTGGGTCATGTTTTTAACGACGGTCCACAACCAACCGGACAACGCTATTGCATCAATTCGTAAGCGCTAGAGATCAAGCCGGAGACCACACCGAGACGTGACTAAATCAATCAACATAAAAAACACCCCGCGGTTAGGCGACCGCCGGGGTGGGGTTGACGCGCGTCAGGATCAGATAGGCTCCGGTGATAGTGGCGAAGCCGGTCGGCGTCTCGATGGTAACGTGTTGGGCATGGCCGGCGGATTGAGCCGAGCCGGTGGCACAGCCATCTTCATGCTGACCGTTAGTCTGTTGGCAATCGCAGGTCGCCTCTCGTAGATCGATTACCCTGAAGACTTGGAATGGTCCGTCACCGTGACGTAACAATCCGATCAAGGCGAGATCTAGACGTTTTTCCGGATGCCAGGTGACCAGATCACCAGACTGAAACATCGTGATCGACGGGGTGATTTTGGGCACGTTTATCCTCCCTGGTTGGAGAAAAATTGAAGGGTCATGACTGACCACAGTGATTTACCATACGGCCAGTCAGGTTGTCAATGTCATGGGGCAAAAATAAAAAAGCCCCCCGTTTTAATCCGGGGGGATGTGGCCGAGGTGACGAATATGATCGATCTGGCGTCGTCGGGCTTCGGTGATGACTTGTTGTCTCAACAAGTCGGTGGCGGCGACGATGTCGCCGTTAGTCGGCTGGTGGAAGCTGAAGACGGTCCGGTGGCCGTAGTTATCAAACGGATGCGGTTCGGGGCCGATGACTGAGAGCATGGTCGGTTGATTGTCGTAGATCACAACGCCGACAGTCAGGATCATGCGGCCAGCGCCAGATGGTGGTGGGGCGACCGGCGGCGGGCTGAACACGGTCTGGAAAGCTTGAAAGAGCTGTTCCATGTTTCCCTCCAGGGACATGAAGCGGGCACGCTGATGCGATCAGATTAACAAGGACCTTAACTGGCGTCAATCGTCATGTTTATTGCTTTTCGACTGTACGTCTGACCAAAAGATGCTAAAATACCTTAACTAGATACACTAATCTGTGACGATCATGACTTTCAATGAATACCAAGCAGTCAGCCGAAAAACAGCTATTTATCCCCGCCAAGATAAAAACTTCACCTACCCGGCTATGTGCCTGGCTGGTGAAGCGGGAGAAGTTGCCAATAAGATTGGAAAACTATTACTAACCGATAAAGCGGAAGTTAACCAGATTGAACGTGAAGCTTTACAGGGTGAACTGGGCGATGTCTGGTGGTTTATGGCCCAGTTAGCCACCGAACTGGAATTGAAGCTCGACGATGTGGCCGAAAAAAATATCAAAAAGTTACAATC
Source organism: Patescibacteria group bacterium (assembly GCA_041484505.1). Lineage (GTDB taxonomy): Bacteria > Patescibacteriota > Patescibacteriia > SBBC01 > CAIJZX01 > CAIJZX01. The sequence continues at coordinate 11,292 of JBGPHQ010000010.1, read as the reverse complement.
CCGATTAGAACGCAACAAACTGCACGGCGTTGGCGACACTAGATGATGTAACTTCCAACTATTATCTTAAATCCTTAATCTGCCAACTAAAATCTGACAACTTTAATCTTAATTCTTAACACCTCAACGATGAACCCACCCCCCCAAATTCAAATTAAAGCGACCGATGAAGTTCTGCGCGGCACATACGCTAATGCTCTGCAAATCTCCCATACCAAAGATGAAGTCGTGTTTGATTTTCTGTCGCTGTTCCCGCCGCAAGGTCACCTAGTCAGCCGGGTGCTGACCAGCCCCAGTCACGCCAAACAAATCCTAACGGCGCTGGAAGATAACTTAAAAAAGTATGAAGCCCAACACGGCAAACTGACGGCCGCCGCCAGGCCATCCCAGGAATTCGGTTTTTCTAAAACCTAACCATGATTAGCGCTAGCATCACACCTTGGACGCCTAAGCTCCTAGTCTTTATCGGGCCGAGCTTGATCGGCGGCGCGTCTTTCTGGTTTTTTGTCCAGCAAGCACTCCGCGGTCATGTGGTGTTCAACGAAGTGGCGCTCCTCAACATCGGTCTGTTCTTTCTGCTCGGCCTGGTTTGTTTGGCGGTTTGGCTGGGGCCGTTATTGTTAGTGCCGTACGTCAGCGCTTGGCGGTCGGTCCGACTGACGGCCGTGTTCATCACCGCCTTGCCGATGATGTTTTTCTTTCCCTTCCAACTCTGGACCTGGGCCGCCCTGGCGGCACTACTGGGTTTGATTGGGTGGGGGATGGAGGGGGTGGCGGATGACATGCATAACCGCCTGTCAGTCCAACCGATGCTATCTCTGCCGCGCGGCATTACTTTCGTTATGTTTTCGGTGATGATCGCTATCTCGCTTCTCTACTACCAACAACTGCGGGGCAGTAACGCCACGACCAACGAGCTATCGAACAAACTGATCGACCAGACGGTGACACTGACCGAACGCGCCCTGCCGTTGGCGTACAAAGATTACCGGCCCGGCATGACGATTGACGAATTGATCGGCGCGCAGATTCCGACCGCCGACTCAATTCTGAAAGACATTAAGTTCGACGCTTTTACAAATAAAACTGAACAACAAAAAGCCCTTGAACAAAAACTAGCCGACCTCGGACTGGACCCGAACTCCGTGACGGTTGATGTCCGGCAGGGCGAGGCCCAGGTCAAACAGCAAATAGATGCTAAATTGCAAGAATTCCGCGCCCAAACGATTGATCAAGCGCGTCAGGAACTGGCTAAGCGTTTGGATATCCCACTGCAAGGAAATGAGACGGTCCATGCGGCGCTAGCGCAAGTTATCGGCAAGCAATTCGACGCCTATGTCCGTCGCTATGTGACCTTCGTGCCGGTCCTGCTGGCCTTGGCTTTATTCTTCATCCTCCGTTTTTTCACAAGTCTGCTTCAGGCGGTGGTGGTGTGGTTCGGCTGGTTGTACCTGCGTCTCATCCGCGCTTTCAAGTTGATCCAGATCACCCACCAAACCGTGCCGGCGGAACGGGTGGAGTGGGGGAACTAATCGTACGGTTATAAGGGGGGAGTTCAAAGTGGTTTTTACTTTACAAAAGATAAAAAATATGGTACAATAGAGCTAGGTTGGGCTAGCTTTAGCGAAAAAATTTGTAGCTCGACCGATATAAATAATTCTCCCTGACTTCCAATCGTCAGGCCCATGAAACAAAATATAATTTATATAAAATTAGTAAACCATCAAGGCTTTTCGTCACTGGCGCTGATAACACTGGCAGTTGTTGTTCCGATACTCGTTCACGGCTTAGATCGCCCCGGCCCGCAAAAAATTAATTCAGTCTCACGCCAATTTAGTCAGCGATCGGTTACGGGGCAGACCAGCCAGGTCTCAAACCAGCTAAACTACGTGGCCGGCGAGGTGCTCGTAAAGTTCAAACCGAGCAGAATTAGTTTGACTACAAAAGCAGACGGATATAAATTATCCGCTTTTAATTGGGCGAAAAATGTCCAGTCAAAGTCGAAGCTGATACCACAAAATATTGCCATCCTAACGTCGCGCACAAAATCAACATCTTTGCTTATCCGACAATTACAAACCGATCCGGCCGTCGAATACGTTGAGCCGAACTTTATTCAATATCTGGCGACGACCCCGAATGACACCGAGTATAGCAAACTGTGGGGGATGAACAACACCGGGCAAACGGTCAACCTCGTGGCTGGCACCGCCGACGCCGACATCGACGCGCCTGAGGCCTGGAGCGTGAGCACTGGCAGTAGCGCCGTGACCGTGGCGGTCATCGACAGCGGCGTGGCTACCGGACACCCTGATTTAGCCGCCAATCTCGTGGCCGGTTACGACTTTGTTGATTCCGACAGCACGCCCGAAGACTTTAATGACCATGGCACACATGTCTCCGGCGCGATCAGCGCCATTGGTAACAACGCCGCCGGTGTGACCGGTGTCAACTGGAACGTCAAGATCATGCCGCTCCGGGTGGCCGACGCGGCGGGCAGTATTAACGGCTCTAATTTTATTCTGGCGTTGAATTATGCCGTCGCCCAGGGCGTCAAGATCGTCAACTACAGCGCCGGCGGCACCGGCTATAGCCAAGCCCAGTATGATGCCATCGCCAACGCTCGCAGTAACGGCGTGCTATTGATGGCCGCGGCCGGTAATAGCAATAACAACAATGACGGCGGGACGCATTTCTATCCGTCCGATTATGACTTGGACAACATTATTTCGGTCGCGGCGACGGATCAAAACGACGCTCGGGCGAGTTTTTCCAATTACGGCACGACCTCGGTTGATGTCGCCGCGCCGGGCGTAAATATTTATAGCACCGTGCCCGATAAAGCATTTTCCGAGGATTTCGAATCGGCTTCCACGCCCGGTCTTTTTACCGGCACGCAATTTACCTCCAGTGGATCAAACAAATATTGGGCGACCTTCTTAGGCGCCGGAGATATAGCCAAATGGAGTATTATGGCCTCGGGAAACACTATTAATTATCCGTACGAAAGTAATTCAAATGGAGTTTTAACCTCGAGTAGTGTTAACACTTCCGCCCTCAGCTCCGTTTACCTCCAGTATGATTATTTAGTCCAATCAGAAACTTCAGCCTCGTGTCTCAATGATTATTTGTCCGCCGAGGTGTACAACGGCTCCATCTGGACCGAGCTTACCCGTTACTGCGGTTTGCAGACTGGCACCGCGTGGATCAACGTGACGAGTTACAGTAACACCGCCTTGCAGGTTAGATTCAAATGGGTGACCAACAGCTCCGATAATAGTTACTACGGCGCCGACGTGTACTATGTTAAAATCATCGCCCCCACCACGGCCAGCTATGAATTTATGCAGGGCACGTCGATGGCCACGCCGTACGTCACCGGTTTGGCGGCCTTGTTGAAATCGTACAAGCCAACCTTCACGTATTTGGGGCTACGGAATACGATTCTTAATAACGTTGACGCCAAGAGCTTGCCGGTTGTCACGGGCGGTCGCATTAACGCTAATAGTAGTATTACTAACGTGGATGGCGTCGCCCCGACCGCGACGGTCAATTATTCGACCACCGCGGTCACCAATCAAAACGTGACTGCCACCCTGGCTCCGAGTGAAAATATTATCGTCACCAATAATAGTGCCAGCGCCTTCTATGCCTTCAGCGCCAATGGCAGTTTTCAATTTACCTTTACCGATCTGGCCGGTAATGCGGGAACGACAACGGCCACCGTTAGCAACATCGACAAGACCGCGCCGGTTATCACTATCGCCTCATATAACACGGCGGCCACTAATCTGGACGTGGCGGTCACGGCCACGTCCAACGAAGGCACGCTGAACGTCGCCAGCCACACCTTCACGGCCAACGGTTCGTTCGACTTCGTGGCCACGGACGCGGCGGGAAATGCGATCACTGCTAGCGTGACGATCGCCAACATCGACAAGACCGCGCCGGTTATCACCGTTGCTCCCTACACCACCACCCCGACCAATCAGGACGTCATCGTCACGGCCACGTCCAACGAAGGCACGCTGAACTCCGCCAGCCACACCTTCACGGCCAACGGATCGTTTGACTTTGTGGCGACCGATGCCGCCGGGAATGTGACGACCTCAATGGTCACGATCGCCAACATCGATAAGTCGCCGCCGATTATCAAGACTATCACCCTGTCGAAAGGCGCCTACACCTATAAACTTAACGGTCAGGCCATAACTATTCGGCCATTTGGCACCGCCTACAAAGGCGCTATCTGGGCCAGAAGCATAAACTTTGGGCCGGACGGAATAATATTAGTATTCTTGAACTCTCAAGCTTACAAGCAAGGACAAATCAAAGTCTTTAAAGTCAACGGTAAGCTTTTGAAAGCCTACAATCCTTACGGCGGATTTGCCACCAGTGGACTAAACGCAACCGTCGTGGTCGAAAGTAATAAAAAAGTATATCTGGCCGTCGGGACGCTGACCGCGGGGACGACGGTCAAGACCTATCAAGTGGCCGCCGCTAAACTGACCGCGCTCACTAGCCTAGTGACGACCACCAAGGCTGGTAATGTCTTAGTCAGTTTCCAAAAACTATATAAAACGCAGTCTGGATTAGTGACCATGAAATCGGGGGATAAGACGACCATCAAGGTTTGGAAACTTGACCTAGTTAAGAACAAGTTTGTGGAGGATAAGAAAATTAATAAATCGAAGCTGAAGATATAACTCAGGAATGTGGTCGGGGTGCGACGACTTCCCCCGCCTCACATTTTTGGTTATAGGAACGAGAGACAATATGCATCGAATAGGTTTTTTGGGAGGTCAGGCGGGGGACCCGGCCCGAGTTAGCCGCGGGCCGAGGGGGCGGATTATTCCCGTTAGAGGTGGCGATATCAAGAATCTTAGAATATTAAAATTTCATTCAAAAGGATTAATATAGGTATTCAATGTTTCCCCCACCTCTAACGGGATTAGCAGTCTTGACCTAAGAGTGCTAATTTGATAGTGTACCGTCTATATTATGGCCGCCAATTATTATGACTTGCTCGGCGTGAGTAAAAACGCCTCGACCGAGGACATCAAAAAAGCCTTCCGCACCAAGGCCCATCAATTCCATCCCGACAAGTCGACTGGTGATGCCGAGAAGTTTAAGGCCATTAACGAAGCTTACCAGGTTTTAGGCGACGCCGAAAAACGTCGTCAGTACGACCAATTCGGCCAAACCCATGATCAAGCCAAGCGCCAGGGTGGTGGTCCAGCCGGCGCAAATCCATTCGGGGGAAGCAATCCCTTCGGTGGGGGATTCTCCGGGAGCGTCGATATGGGTGATCTGGGCGATATATTCGGCGATATGTTTGGTTTCGGCGGGGGAAGCCGACGACGTGGCGGTCCCGCGCGGGGCAGTGATATTCGGGCCGCCATCCGGATTCCGTTCAAGACGGCCGCATTTGGCGGCGAGGAAACGATCCAACTGCGCCACCATGTCGCCTGCGAACGCTGTCATGGCAGTGGCGCTGAACCGGGCACAGCCAGCGACACCTGCGCGACTTGTAAAGGAGCCGGTCAAGTTCGGACCGTCCAGCAGACCATTCTGGGCGGCATTCAGTCGGTGCAAACCTGCCCGACCTGCCAGGGCGAAGGGACGACCGTGAAAACTAAGTGCTCGTCCTGCCACGGTCAAGGGCGCCAGGAAAAAATCGACACCATCACGGTCAAAATCCCGGCCGGCATCGCCGACGGCCAAAGCATTAAGCTTAGTCACAAAGGTGAGGCCGGCCAGCGCAGTCAACCGGCGGGGGATCTTTATCTAGAAGTTGACGTGGCCAAAGATTCGACCTTCACCCGGGACGATGACGATGTTTTAGTGACCACTAATGTGCCGCTGACCGTGGCCAGTTTGGGCGGCACAGTGCCGGTGGAAACTTTGGACGGGCCGGTAACTTTAAAAATACCGGCCGGCACGCCGAGCGGTAAAGTGTTGGTGCTCAAAGCTAAAGGCATTCCGCACCTGCGCGGGCGGGGTCGCGGGGATCAACGGGTCACAGTTGAGGTGATTATTCCCGTGCATCTCAGCGCTAAAGCAAAGAAGTTATTAAAGGAGTTGCAGGACGAGGGAGTGTAATTCTTGTGCTCCGGCCGGAGGGGCAGAAAAAAGGGATAAAATTAGTGCCCCCACCTCCCCATCAATAGGAAATGTTTGTGTTACTTTTATTCTTGATCTTTAGGCTGTGCTAGAGCTTGGTCGTTAACACCCCTCCTCCCACGGGTGGGAGGAGGGGTGCGTTACAGCATTCCGTTCTTAATGATGAGGAAAAGAAATATTTACTGCAGTGACCGTGTGGAAAAAAGGGGAGGTAGGTGTTGACCCAGCACCGACTTAATTGAAATTGAAGTTTCCGGTCGAGAACGAATTTTCCATCGCGTTTGCTAAACACCTATTTTTATGCTATACTACAAGCTACAATAAACACATGCCTCTTTTCGCCGTCAGTTTAGCAAATACCTCGACCCAAGCGAATAGTTTCATCGCCAACATCAACTGGGCTCAGCCGAGCTGGGACCTATTTATCGTGCTGTTCTTTGTGGTGGCCGGTTTCCTCTACGGCCTGAGTCTCGGCCGCGACCGGGTGATCGTCATTCTCATTTCGGTTTACATGGCCCTGGCAGTCGTTAACTCGGCCCCATTCATCGGCAATTTCCAAGCGGACATCGGCATCAACCAGTTCTTTGTTTTCCGCATCTCGACCTTCGTGGTCGTGTTCATCCTGCTGTTTTTCATGATGTCGCGGTCGGCCTTGCTGTCGACCGTCGCTTCCTCCGATACGCGCGGGTCGTGGTGGCAGGTGTTATTATTTAGTTTTTTACATGTCGGCCTGCTGATTTCTATTACCTTGTCCTTTCTACCGCCGTCAGCGGCTACCCACCTAGCCCCATTGACGCAACGGATTTTCGTCCACGATCTGGGCCGCTTCATCTGGATCATCGCCCCGATCGTCGCCATGGTGATGATTAAAGGCGGCGCGGCGGACAAGAAATCTAAACGAGAAGAAATAGCCTGATGATTTCATTTCCTATACATTCCCGCCGTCAGATTGTCGCTGGTGGCGTGGGGTGACTTATTATTAACTTGTAGTAATTATGCGAAAACTTATAACCGGTATCACCGGCTTGGCGTTGTTGGTCGGCGTCGTGGCCGTCTTTCAACCCGCCCCCAGCCAAGCGTCCGACTTCGACGCTGAACCAGGCCGCGGGATGAGCGCCATGACGTCGTGGGTCAACGCGGTCGATGTTCATGGCGATAAGGACGGCAACAGTCGGTACAGTAAGTCGGAATCAAACCGACAATACGTTAAAGTGAACGGTAAGGTCACTGCCATCAGCGCCAGTTCCATCTCAGTCGACGTCGTCAAGGATGGCGTCACCACCGCCTACACCTTCACCATCGACAGCGCCACCAAAATAATCCGCAAGTTTAAAGGGATCGCCAGCTTGACTGAAGTGCTGGTGGGAGATACGGTCCGCGTTTACGTCACCAGCCTGACTGGCGGCACCGCCAAATTAATTTGGGATAAGAGCATTTGGTGGGTGACCTTGAGCGGGAAAATTTCAGTCTTAAACGCGACCGACAAGACTTTCAGCTTGGTCATCACCCGCAAAGAACCGCAAACCGGCCTGCCGATGACCCTGACCGTGCCGATCAAAGCTAATGACGCCACGACCTATTGGCAAGCTAGCACGGCTAAAGCCTTTACTGACCTGGCCAACGACCAGACCGTCAATGTGCGCGGCTCCTGGAACGCCGTGGTCAAGGTTGTCGTCGCGGGCAAAGTTACGATTAAATCATAAACTTGTCACGGCTCGGCGGCGCACCACCGCCGTCAACAAAAACACCCCGTCGCTTACGAGCGGCGGGGTGTTCGTTGTTTTTCAGGCGTCAGACGGAAGTCCGCGATGAATAACCGCATTAATGACCGCCGCCACATCGACCAGCGTCTCAACCCGCACCGCTTTCGCGCGCCACTGCGCCGCGCCGGGGAAACCACTGATGTAGCGGCCGAGGTGTTTGCGAAACTCGAGCAGACCGTGCTGGCCTTTGTATTCCATTAAGAGCGCGGCGTGGCGTTGGATGACTTTGGCCACGACTTGCGGCTCAACCGGCGTGTATAAACCGGTGTCTAGAAACTGCCGCGCTTGCGAAAAAATCCATGGCTGGCCCCAACTGCCGCGGGCGATGCCGACGCCGTCGGCGCCGGTTTCAGCCAGCATCGATTTAATGCGTTCTGGCGTAGTGATACCACCGTTCGCTAATACCAAACCCGGAAATCGCTCCTTAACGGCGCGGATCATCGCCGTGTCCACGTCGCCGCGGTGGCCTTGTTCAAAACCGCGGCCGTGAACCATCATGGCTGCGACCGGTAAATCGCGGATGGCTTCGACCAAATCTAGCGCCGTCGAGCGTTCGTCGGTGTGGGCGACCGCCTTTGATTCTTTACGAATACTGGAGCGGATTTTAATTGAGAGGGGAATTGTAATTTTGGCTAGGGCCGCCTCGATCAGTTGCCGCGCAAACTGCGGTTGGCGTAGTAAGGCGACGCCTGAACCATGCGACACCACCTTACGGGCGGGGCAACCAAAGTTGAGATCAAGGCCGTCGAAGCCCAGGGCCTGCACTTTTTGCGCGGCCACCGCGAAAGCCTCCGGGGTCTTACCGAAAATTTGACAGACGACCGGGCGTTCATCTTCGCGATAGGCCATTTTTTTCAGCACCGACGGCCCGCCGTGGGCAATCGCTTCAGCGGCCATAAATTCGGTGTAAACAACGTCCGCCCCTTGCTCGTGACAGAGCGTCCGAAACGCTACATCCGTGACGCCCTCCATCGGCGCCAAAGCTAATATAGGTTTCTTCAGTTGTAGCCAAAAGTTGCTAGCCATATCAGTTGCTACTGTACGGAGTTTTTGTGTTTTCAGCAAGTCTTTGTCTGCGCCTTGACATAAATAATTATTTCATATAGATTCGGTAGGAGTCGCACGTACCTTGAAAGGAGAGAAGCATGGCTCACCCGAATGAGATCAAATACCGAGGTGTACCTGACGATGTGTCACGTGTGGCTGCTAACGTCTGTTGGGACTTCGTTGAGGAACTCGACGGGTTGGCGACCGACGTTGAGGAAATCGGCAAAGTGGTGGCGAACGTTCGCTTCAGTGCTGATCCAGTCGAATGGAAACGTCGCCTCAAGAAAGGCGAAGAACTCCTAGCGAATCTTCCAACTGTGGTGGCACGATTACGGGGACGAGTACGGTTGATGGGGGAACATCCGCCAGTTCCGAATAACCCGGAGAACCATCCGTCAAACTGGATTGGTGGCCGGGAGTTCGATCCGGAGTTCGACATGTGTTGCGACGGTGGTTGCGGTGTGACCGGTGAAAAATATGCAGCCGACGCTTGGTTCATGGATCCCGAAACGCAGCTCACGTACTGCAAAGAATGCGCGATTAAACGCGGACTCGTCCAACCGGATGGAACGCAACCCTGACGACGGTCGGGGTTTTTATTTTTTACGCAACCGTACACTTGGTTATTTGTCATTTCCTGGTACAATAGCGACGTGACCGGCGTGCTCCTTGGTATCACATCGTTCTCTATCGGACCGGAATGGAGGTGAAGATCAAGTGGATCTCATCACACACGCTTTGCTGGGCGCGGCCATCGCGCCCGACAGCAAATTAGCGTTGCCAATGGCAATAAGTAGTATCATTCCTGATTTGTGGACCCTACCGCCGTTAGTCGAGTACCTCTGGGTGCACCGTGGACATTTTCGCAACCAAGAGTTCTGGCGGTGGATTCCTCCCAAATACAATGAGTTCACCCGCTGGTCTCATAGCCTTGTTCCTCTCGCTACGGCCTTTGCCGGGGGAACGTTGATGCTCGGAGTCTCGCCTTGGATTTTCCTGCCGTGGTTCCTCCACCTGATCATCGACATTCCCACCCACGCCCGGAGCAGGACCGGCTACCCGCTCTATCCGTGGTCACGCTGGCAACCGCTTGGCGCGAAAAACTGGTACGACATGTGGTGGTTCTCAATTATCACCATCGTCGTACTCGCGGTCGTAGTCGTCCATCGCTTTTTCTGACCTGACCAGCCCAAACTCCGCGGCTGGTCTTTTTATTTCTTCCGCAACCGTTGGCCGTCAGCTGAATCGACGATTTCAAATCCTGGTGATTCAAGTTCTACTCGAATTTTATCGGCGGCAACAAAGTCTTTAGTGGCTTTAGCGGCCTGGCGTTTGTCCAGGAGCGCTTGCTGTTGTTCCGAAGGATTAGCCCAGGCTGTCTCACGCTGGCCCAGCAAATCGAGACCTAATACCCGGTCCATCACGCCTAAAGATTGCCGCTTGGCGTGCCAGGGGTAATCGAACGTGATGAGTTCATGCATCACCGCGATGGCTTGCGGGGTATTGAGATCGCTATTGATCGCCTCGGCAAAACGTTGTTCAAATTCCGCGCAGCCAACACCACGATGTTTCTTTGATGCTTCTGCGGTGTTATCAATCGTCGCCCAAACGCGGTTAAGGCCTTGAGCGGCGGATTCCAATGAGCCCCAAGTAAAATCGAGTACCTTGCGGTAATGCGCCTGGAGAACCAAATATCGATAGGCAAGTGGGGGGATGCCCTTGTCAATTGCCTCCTGTAAAGTAATCTTATTCCCCTCTGATTTCCCCATCCGCTTCCCCGGCAATTTTAAAAACTCCCCGTGCATCCAGAATCTAACGAAATCATGTTGCCCAACCGCCTCGTTTTGCGCGATTTCGTTTTCGTGGTGGACGGCGATGTGGTCGATGCCACCGCAATGTATGTCTAAGCCGTCCGGAAACTCTTTGAGCGACATAGCTGAACATTCGATATGCCAGCCAGGGAAACCAATACCCCATGGACTCGGCCATTCCATTTGGCGCTGGTCTGTGGCTGAAGAAAACTTCCAGAGGGCGAAATCTGACAGATGTTTCTTTTCGGTATTTACTTCAACTCGCGCTCCCGCTTTTTTGTCACTAACTTTCTGACCGGACAAGCGACCGTATTTTGGAAACTTGGAGGTGTCGAAATAGATGCCGTCGCTAGTTTGATACGTGACGCCCTTGGCTTCGAGTTTTTTGATCAGGTCGATTTGTAAATCAATCGTGGCGGTGGCTTTGAGCACCACCGCGGGCGGTTCAATATTCAACAGTTTCAGATCATCAAAAAACTCTTTGGTATGGAAGGCGGCGATATCATAAGCGCTTTTCTTTTCCTTTTTCGCGCGCTCTTCCATTTTGT
>JBGPHQ010000009.1:0-14251 GCA_041484505.1 Patescibacteria group bacterium | reverse complement strand
AATGTGTTTGCGGTATTTTGTACTAAAAGCGACGTGGTACGTCAGGTCGTAGCGGGCATGGCTGGAGTGTTTAACGAGCATGTCTCCATCCTAGCGGTATTGCGCGAACCGCGCCATCGCCCAGACCGCTCTGGGTCCCCAGTGCCAAGCACGTGGGGCTTGCCGCGGGGTTGTCAATTACGAATCTACTGTCCCGCCTGCTCGACCTCGACTATAAAATAAAACGGACAGGGAAACGAGGGTTCCACCACACCGGGTAGAAGCGGTGAGAATGGATCTCGTCCCCTGTCCGAAAAGGAATTGCGCGATTGGGAGGGTCACTATTCCTGGTCGGTTTTCAGGGAACGACGGTTGAGGATTCGGCTCATCACTGGTATAGCGATGAGCGTCAGTATACCGACACTGACAGCCACTAGTCTCAGCCAGTGATGGCCGAACCAAGCCAGACTGGTGAAACCACCAAACATCATCCAGCTCCAGAAAAGTTGGTTTCCCCTTCACAACTGCCTGGTCACCCGCCACATCGACTGGATCATTTTACCGATCACCAGCATAGATACCACTAGCATGATCCAAATCAGCACCTTTGTGAACATAGCCCCCCTCCGTTTTCAGACTTAGTTGGACAAGGTTCGGTGTAAGCATCCCTAATACTACCCTTAAAAGCTTAAATGTCAAGTATAAAATCATGATGCCGAGAGTTATCTTGCATCTCGATATGAACAGCTACTTCGCTTCGGTCGAACAGCCCCGCAACCTTACCGCGGATAAGGTGCGGGACTAATAAATAATTTATGATGCCGAGAATTATCTTGCACTTGGATATGAACAGCTACTTCGCTTCGGTGGAGCAACCCCGCAACCCTTCCGTTAGTCGGGTGCGGGATTAAGAAAATAGTTATGATACCGCGTATTATCTTGCATCTAGATATGAATAGTTACTTTGCTTCGGTCGAGCAACAAGCTAATCCGTTTTTGCGCGGCCAGCCGGTCGGGGTGGTGGCGACCATGACGCCCAACGGGTGTGTCATTGCCTCCTCAATCGAAGCCAAAGCGAAAGGCATAAAAACTGGTTGCCGCGTCCGCGAGGCGCGGGCGATCGATCCCGGTGTCATTATTATTCCGAACGACGCCGCTAAATATCGCACCGTTACTAGCGGCATCATGCAGATCCTCAAAACCTACACCGAAGACATCGAGCTCTACAGCATTGATGAAGCTTTCCTTGATCTGACCGGGTTTGTCACGTCGCTCGACGAGGCGGCGACCATGAGCGAAGAGATCCGCCGCCGCATCACCGTCGAGGTTGGCGAATGGCTTAAATGCTCGATCGGCGTCGCCCCGACGCGCTGGTTGGCTAAGTTTGGTTCCGACATTGCCCCGAAAGGACAGACGCTACTACTCGATCGGAACAACCTAGCGGAACACCTCGACCCGCGCCCTTTGACCGACGCCTGGGGTATAGCCCAAGCCCTGGAACGACGCCTCAACCGACTGAATATCTACTCGCTCGGTGATCTCCGTCATTACCCAATGACAAACCTGATGACCGCCTTCGGCATCCTCGGTTACGAACTCTGGGCCAATGTCAACGGCGTCGAATTCGCCACCGTCCAACTCCAGCGCCTACCAAAATCAATCGGCCATTCGCACGTCTTGGCCAAACGCGCCACTTCGCTTGATTATCCGAAAGCGGTCCTGGCCAAATTATGCGAGAAAGCCGGGCGACGCCTCCGCGCGTTAAACTTGGAAGCTCACGGCCTGTGGCTAGGCTACGGTTTACCGGACCGATCCGGTGATCAATCCTATCGGCGTGGAGGCGGCGGCACGGTAACACCACCTTCGCCCATCATCGATACCCGCGATATTTTTCGCCTCTGTTGGAACATGCTGACCAGCGACTTACCACCGGGCACACTGCCTAATTACCTGGCCATGACGCTCTTCCGACTCCAGCCACGTAGTGATCAATTAGAAATGTGGCCACACGGGAAGAAAGATCCGCCGGCCCTGGCTGGAGCCTTGGACGCGCTCAACGACAAATACGGTGATTTCACCGTGACCCGCGGCAGTTTTTGGGGACTGGACGACCGCGACGTGCCGGATCGGATTGGGTTTAGAAAAACCGTCGGGGTGGACGACCAGGCTTAGGTCACCGCCTACTGGCGTTAGGATCGCCGCCGTTTGCGTTGGTACTCCTGCCAGCTTTCGTCCTGCTCCATCTGCTTCTCAATCTGTTCGCGCAGATAATCGGCCTTGGCCAGCTTGGAATTGTGAGTTTTGAAATGCAAATATTCTTCGATCGAGTTAGTCACGCGCAGGGTGAACTTGATACGCGGGATCTCGCGAACCACGACCCCCTCGATTGATTTCAGGAACGATAAGATCACCGGGCCCAATTTTTCCTCGTCGTAGGCCACCACCTTGATATAGCCTGGCAGTTCACGCTGGGTCAGGTGGCTGAAGACTTGCGGCACCGTGCCGCGCTGATATAGGTATAAGGCCGGTTTACGTTGCGCCATAGCTTGCGCTAGCAAAAAACCCACCTGTGGATCCGACATCGTCCCTTCAATGATAAACGCGTCCATCCGCTCCATCAGCGGCGTGTTGGACTGTTTGACCTCGGCTAACAATTCGACTGACACCTGGACTTGCTCGTCCTCCGTATTGGTCGAGAGATAGACATCCGTCTGGGTCAGAATAGCCTTAATGTCCCGGTACGCTTGGCGCAACGACTGTTTTGACGAGGGCGGTCCGTAGAAGTAAAGATGCATACCCCGTACTACAACAAAAAATAATTAGATACTAGGCCCGGGAAGTCTAATAATAGATCGCTTTTCTCGGATTTTTTAAATTGAATTGTTGCAGTACGGGGCATATCAGTTATCTCCCAACCCTATTAATAAACGTTTTCGCTTGGCCAGGGTCGGCGCTTGGGCTAAGACCCACATTAAATTAACCACGGCTTGATTCCGTGACCAGCGGGCCATCGGAATTATATTGGCGGCCAAGCCGGCGGTCGCACCGCCCGAGACAATCAAAAGGATCGGCGTTTCGCGTCCGACACGTTCGGCCATAGTTTGCAACGCGCCGGCCGCCGCGCCGACGCTGTCGGTGGCGATGACATAACCGTGGGCCGGGGTGGTCAAGACCGCGGCCAGATCCATGCCCGGCACAAACTCCGCCATCGCCACCCGCTGATCAAAATCAGGTCGATACTGCAGTGACCGGTGACCGCGAGTGCGTTGGTTCCCTAAAAAGCGCAAACCGAAATCAATTTTGCCTAAAGTCTCACCGGTAAAGGCATTCTGCCTGGCGGCATCACGGGTCAAACTAACAGTGCGGCCGCGAAAAACATGGCTCCCGAAAACCGTCACGACTTCCGCCACGTCGGACACCGCCGCTTGGACGGCGTTGATGATACTGGCTTTGGCGCCGTACTCCCGCGTCGACGGCCAGGACGAGGTCCGGCCTATTTTCCTCTCTTCGGCCGTCAGGAATGGCGAACCGACAAAAACTACCGGCTTGTCGAGCTTCTGGAGTATCAGCGATAAAGCCGCGGCCGCGGCCGGAATCGATTCGAGTTGATGAACGATGACGAAGCCGGCGTATTTATTGTAGGCGGACTTAATCTCGGCCGCGGCCCGCCGCCAATCCGCCAAGCCGATACCGTGAACACCGGCGGTGATAAAGGTCCCGTCGGCATCGGCGATGATGGCCATTTCGTTGATGTTAGTCAACCAGCGTTCGACATCACCGGCGCGACGAATCGTCGAACCGGGCCGATCGCGCTCATCCAGCGTCGTCCCGCCGAGAAAGAGGAGGTTAACTTTGGGTCGTGTCATTGCGCCGTCGCGTAAAATAAAGACGGCGTAATAATAACACACTCGCCTTAAAAACGCAAGCCTGAGTAAGAACCGCCGACCCGGACTGGCCGCCCGTTTTTATGGCAGTTTTATTCCAGCTAACCAGTTTCGACCGGCCGAACTGGGCGCGTCAATCGCGCCACCCAGACCGAGTAAACGATGACCAACAACAGTAAAAAACCGGTTAAACCGCCGACGGCCCAAACGTTCAAGCGGTCAGTTAAGCCGAGCCCGACCTGGATCACCGCTAGGCTGATATAAGCCATGATTAGATCAACGATCAAGCCGGTCATGACCAGCAGATGGGCAATTAAACGTCTGATTTTTCCTTGGGCTGGTTCCGGCACTAGTCGTAGCGCCAAACCGGTCGGCAGATGACTGTATTCCGGGTGCTGAACTAGCCAGGCCAAGCCGGCGGTCAGCACAATTTGCAATATACCCGGCAGAAACACCACCCACCACGACCTAGCCACCAGCGCATCCGGCCCACCATGAATGTCGAAATGACCGGGAATTTTGGTTGGTAAAGCCGGATAAGCGAAGATCAACATCGCCCAGGTTAAAACTATCACCACGACCGCTAACCACAAAAAGGCCCGGTTCGGCACGCGCCAACCAATCTCAGTCGGCGGTAATATATTTTCGTCATTCATAGTTTACTATCATAGCTATAAACCTCGGCCCTTAACCACCGACTACCGCGGGTTGGAAGTGGCTTCGGCGCGCGACATGGCGCGCAGGCGTTTTTCAAAATTATTGACGCGGGCCGCCAAGTCCGCTAAAGAAAACTCGACCGGTAACGTCCCGGCCATCCGCTGTTCAATCGCCAATTCAATCCCGAGTCGGACCAGGTCCATCGGCGATATTTCACCGTGCGTCAATTTATGCCAGTAATCTTGAAAGAGCGTGACGCGGTAGCGGTGACCATGAAACATGACGGCAAATTTCCAGCCGTGTTCAATAATCAGTCCGGGGTTAACATTAACGTCTTCGGTCATATCGCCTCCGCTTCCAACGTTACTCCCCGCCCTACTGGCCGTCAATGGACAAGAAAAGAGGGCGCCGGGGGCGTCCTCATATCGCCGAAACTAGAATTCGGTTTATCCTTCGTCTTCCTCCTCGTCGGCATAGCCCTCAACCGTCGTCGGGTCGACGATATCGGGAAGGTTATCATCCGAATCATCTTCGGTGGTACCCGGCATATCACCGGTGCCGTCGCACAGATGAGGGGTGCCGTTCCTGATCACGGTCTGAAGTTCCGGGTTTGAATCAGCTTCGAACGGACACGGCCCGGTACAGAATGAACACTCTACGGTCGAATTACATTCCCGCCGCATGCCCATCACTCCCTCCCTGTGAGTTGCCTGGGACAGTTGTTAACTACTAAACCCAGCCTACGCGCGGAGTTATTAGTTGTCAACTCAGCCCCACCAATCGCTGGCTCACGTCGGGGCTGAGTTAACTTCCGCCTGTTTTATTTATTTTTTTGCGACACCCATCTTCGTTCAACCCCGTTAGAGCGCCCAGCAGGGTTGATATAGTGGCGTAACAGTATTCAGGATATTCGCCCCGCTCTAACGGGGTCAACATATACCCACCGCCACCAAGACCGACCCATCAGAAAACCGCCGACTAAGCCAACGATCGGCAATCCATATTGTAGCCATGGCGGCAGAGCACACCAGCCCAGACCCAAATGACTGGTCCAGGTGATTGTGACATGGTTGGCTAGCGCCCAGCGCAGATAGATCAATTCAATAACCGCGTGGAGCCCGAAACTTAGGATGAGCCCCAGCAGAGTCGTTAATGATAAATACAACGGTCTCTTCCATGTTGGCTGAGGTCCGGGTGGCGGTAATCGGAACATGAACAGATTATACACCCACCCGTGCTATACTGGAATAATGAATCAGCCATCATCGCTTGCCACCTTCGGCTCGGGATGTTTCTGGTGCGCCGAAGCGATGTTTAATGACCTGCGGGGAGTATTGAAAGTCACCGCCGGCTATGCTGGCGGCCAGTCACCCAATCCTACTTACGCCGAAGTCTGCGACGGTCAGACCGGCCACGTCGAGGTCATTCAGGTCAAGTTCAATCCGCAGATCATCACCTACCAACAACTCCTCGAAGTTTTTTTTCTGACCCACGATCCGAGGCAACTCAATCGCCAAGGCCATGATGTCGGCGAGCAATACCGTTCGGTAATTTTTTATCACGATGAACTACAACAGCAAACTGCTCAGGCCGCCAAAAACCGGATCGCCGCGGAGAAAATAAATGATGCCCCGCTGGTCACCGCCATCGAACCGCTGGTAAAATTTTACCCGGCTGAACCGGCCCAGCAAAATTACTACCTCAATAATCCGGATCAGCCGTATTGCCAGTTGGTGATCAACCCAAAGCTGGCGAAGTTTCGCCAGAAGTTTGCACCTTTACGAAAAGTATAAATACAACGATTGCCCCGCCGTTGACACCACCCAGGTTTTTTACTTATGTAAAATATCCATCCACAACCCAGCCAATAACGCGATAATCGAGGAAGCGAAAATAACGTAATAATTCCACTTTTCACGCGAGGATTGTAAAGTGGCAAAAAGATACTCCAGGCCGGCCCGATCTGCTTCGGACAGCTCTTTTAGTTGCGGCACTTTTTCCGCCAAGCCGAGTTCCTTAATCACCCGCGTCCGCCGTTTAGCGATGTCATAACGGTGCACGAAATAAACGATAAAGCCGATTGTCCCGACATACCAGATTAGACGCAACACAAAGTTGTTAGAACCGGTAAAGAAGATAATGGCCCGATAGGCCACGGTGGCCACGATGCCAGTCCAAAAGAAAAAGGCGCGGGTGGCGGGGCGATGGAGGGTGGGAATGGTCATTTGTTTAAACGCTATTTAGCGCCGGATGCGTCTGGTCCGTACGGCGCCAAACCCAGACGGTAATCGCGTAGCCAAGCATGATCCCAACCAGCGTATCAACGGTGTAATGTGTCTTGGCTAAAATGGTGCCGCTGGCAAAAACCGTCAACCCGACCCAGAACGCGATCCGCCACGGACGCGACCGCAGGTGCATCGCAAAAATAGTCATCAACCCGACATGGCCGCCGGGAAAATAGGCATGATCGGCGAAACCCCAGATGTTCAGCCGCATCGACGGGTCAATCGCGCCGAGCGGCGTCCCGATCGGATGGACAAACAGCAACACCCCGCGCAGAGCATAGAAAATTCCAATGATCGTAAATAACTGCGGCAAGTCAGACCGCTGGCGTCCGAAGAAAGTCCAAATAGCCAGCGCTAATAACAGCAAAAATAACGCTTCGCCGTACCAGCCGAAGTTAATCTGAGGCAGGCGGTCCATGATCGGGTCCGGGGTCGCCTGAAAGGCGCGGTACAACTGACTCACCCACCACAGCGCGCTCCAGTGGACAATATGACCGGCGAAAAATATCGCCACCGGTCCGATGAATTTTTTCATGCCCCTATTATACCTAACTCAAGCGTCCCCGTCGATGGCCCGGGAAATAGTTACGTCTACTGGGCCGACCCTGGCGGGATCGAACCGGCGGGACGAATCTGAATGGTGGTCGCGGCGACACTGCCGTCGCTATTGGCCGTGCCGTTAGTAGTGATGGACTGACCGATCGTTAAATCACTCGTCGCGCCAGTGACCGATTTATCAATGGTCGTCGCACCGGTGTAATACACGACTTTGGTGCTACCGTTCGCTTCTTTGACCGTGACGCTGGTAGCATCGGCACTGATGATTTGTCCCGCGACCAATCCGCCGCGCCCGTCTCGACCGGCAAATCCACCGCCGAAAAATCCACGCCCGCCGTTAGTATTGCCAGCGCCTTGAGCTCCGCCTGATCCGGTCCCTAATCCAAGGCTGGCGATTTTCGTCTGCAACGCTGACCCGGTCAGGCCTTTGAGTGAATCTTGGCCTTTTTGAAACATCAGGCCGCCGCCGAAGCCGATCGCCCCGAGCACAATCCCGACCATGGCGGTCATGATCATGGGATTAGATTTTTTTATGGCTGATGATGCTGGAGTATCCATAATTGTAGGTGTAGTGAGTAAGTTAGACGAACGGTTATTATATTAGGCTGAGCTGATTATTAGCTTATTATTCGTACTTTAATGCTTCGATTGGCTTGAGACGCGCCGCCCGACGAGCCGGGTAGTAGCCGAAAACAATTCCCACTAACGCCGCGACGCCGAAAGCCAAACCGACTGATGTCCAGGTGACTTTGGCGGTAATCAGACCTGAGGCCGTCACCCCGAAAGCCACGCCCCAACCCAAAAGCACGCCGATCAGACCGCCGACAATGGTCAGACTTACCGCTTCGGTCAGAAACTGGCGACTGATATCGGAACTTTTCGCGCCGATCGCTTTCCGTAGACCAATTTCTCTGGTCCGCTCCGTGACCGACGTCAACATCATGTTCATAATGCCGATGCCGCCGACCACCAGGGAAATGCCAGCAATCGCCCCGAGTAACAATGTGAGTGTGCCGGTGACACTCGATAAGCTGGAGACTAAATCGGCCTGGTTGACGACGGTGAAGTCCGCCAAAGTGGCATCACTGATGTTATGCCGTGCTAGTAGCACCGTGGTTATTTCCTGTTTAGCCGCCGTGGTCACTTTGGCGCTGGCCGCTTGGACGTCGACGCTACTAATCGATGTCCGACCAGCTAAGTACCGTTGGGCGGCGCTAATTGGGACATAGATATATTGATCGGCGTTGTTAAAACCGGACCCGCCCTTGGCCACGGTCACGCCCACGACCTTGAACTGAATTTTATTTATTTTGATGGTTAATCCGATGGCGTTGGCATCGACCCCGAATAGATCATCACGGACCGTCGGCCCAATAACCGCGACTTTCGCGTAGTCTTTCACTTGTTGGTCGGTAATAAATGATCCGGTATCGACCGTGACACTACGAATACTGGCATAACTTGATTCGGTGCCAATGACTTGCGCGTTCGTATTATTGCCTTTGTACGTGACTTGGTAGCGGCGCGTCAGTTCGACGGCCACGGCGGACAGATCGCTGATCTGCGTTTTTAAGGCCGCGGCATCAGCCTGCGTCAAGGTGGTCGCGCTACCGGCGCCGCCGCTGACCGGACCGGCATTCCGCGAAGCGCCGGGCGAAACCGTCAGTAAATTCGTGCCGAGGGCAGATATTCTTGACGTGACGGAAGACGTGGCGCCTTGTCCGACGCCGACCAGGGCGATGACCGAACTAATGCCGATGACGATGCCGAGCATGGTTAATCCGGAGCGGGCCTTGTTACCAGACAGCGCGGCGTAGGTTTCGGCCAGGACATCGCGGATCATCATGCCTCAATCCCTTTCATGTTTGGGTGACGAGAATCATTCGGGCGATCGGCCACAATCTGACCGTCCAGAATACGAATGACGCGGTTAGCGTGAGCCGCCACGTATTGATCGTGCGTGATGAGCACGATCGTTCGACCAGCGTTATTCAACTGTTGAAATGTTTCGAGGACAATTTGGCCGGTCTGCTGGTCTAGATTGCCGGTCGGTTCATCGGCCAAAATAAGCGCCGGATTATTCACCAAGGCCCGGGCAATGGCCACCCGTTGCATCTGTCCGCCGGAGAGTTGATTTGACCGATGGTGGTCATGCGCGGCGTCCATGCCGGCGTTTCGTAAAGCCTCGTGCGTCCGTTTCATTCGGTCGGCCACGGGCGTATTAGTATACAATAGCGGCAGTTGGACGTTGCGCTCGACGTTGACGCGTGGTAAGAGGTTAAAAGACTGGAATACGAAGCCGATCTTCCGTCCGCGCACTTCGGCCAAATCGTTGTCGGAAAGTTGCGAGACATCGTGCCCATCCAACAGATAGGTGCCGCTCGTGGGTGAATCAAGCGCCCCGAGAATGTGCATCAACGTCGACTTACCCGACCCTGACGGACCAATAATGGCCACGAACTCACCGTCCTTAATGCTGAAGGTTAAGCCTTTCAGCACCGTGGCCTGGACATCACCGGTCGTGAACGTCTTGGTGATGTTGGTGCAAGCAATAATCGTTTTCATGTCCACATCAACTAGCCGCCAAATCCGCCGAAACCGCCGCGTCCGCCACCGCCGGGGATACCGCCGGTTGACTGATTGGTGGTCGTGGCGGTTATTGTTTGGGTCACAACCGTATCACCTTCAGATAAACCAGAAATTATTTCCGTCGCGGTATCGCTCGCCACGCCGGTCGTGACCGTTCGATTTTGCGGCACGCCATTAACCATGATTTGCACATATGACGTGCCGTCACTTTGTGACTTGACGGCGGTCGAGGCAATCGACAATACATCCTGTTTGACCTGCGTCGTGATGACCGCGTTGACGCTCATTTCCGGCCGAACCTTTGGGTCAAGCGAATCAAAACCAATCGTGGCTGAATAACTAACCACGCCCTGGGTCGAAGTGCCCACGGTGTCGACTTTTTCGATTTTTCCGGTCAATGTTAAGCCGCTGACGGCATCGAACGTCAGGCTGACTTTTTGTCCAACTGCGACGCTGGCAATATCGACCTCATTAACTTGAATCACCGCTTTGAGAGTGGCTAGATTCTGGATCACGATCGGCGACGAAGCGGCGGTAGAAATCGAGGCCGCTGAAGTGGCACTGGCGGCTGATCCAGAACTGCCGAGTGTGTCGCCGTTAGCGATATTCAATGTGGTCACTGTGCCCGCAATCGGCGCCGTCACATTTCGCTCGGCCGCGGTC
This sequence comes from Patescibacteria group bacterium, assembly GCA_041484505.1. GTDB lineage: Bacteria > Patescibacteriota > Patescibacteriia > SBBC01 > CAIJZX01 > CAIJZX01. The sequence continues at coordinate 3,636 of JBGPHQ010000009.1, read as the reverse complement.
TTTTTTTGGCTATTGAGATCGGCCAGCGCGCTAGTCACGCTTTGCGTGGCCGCCGTCACGCTCGTCTCGGCGGCGCTCAATTGCGCTTTGGCCGTCGCCGTCACCGCTCCGGTCCCCGCCAACGTTTGATCATACGCTTTTTGCGCGCTAGTCACCGTATTCTGATTGGTGGTGATCGTGGCCTGGTCAACCGCGACCTTCTGCTGGGTCACCGCGTCGCTGGGGCTAGCATTCAAAGCGGCTTGATCCAGTGTTAATTGACTTTGTGATTTGACTAAATCGAGCTTGGCCTGTTCGAGCGTGGCCAGCGCTTTGGCCGCACCGGCTACACCGGTTTGACTAACATAGGTCACCTTGGCAGTCGCCAACGCCGCCTGGGATGTCACCAGCGATTGCTTAGCCTGAAGATAGGTGGTGTTCGCTTTTTGAACGGTAATATCGAGCAGGTCATTTGTAATGGTGAAAAGTTGTTGCCCCTTTTTGACTGTATCGCCTAGTGTCACATGAAGATTCGCGACCGTGCCGGTAATGCTTGGGTTGATCTTAGCGCTGTCGTTGACCACCACATTCCCTGTACCTGAAACCGTCGCCACTAGTGTCCCTTTAGTCACCTGGGCTGTTCGGTATGTCACGGCGGTCGTAGTCTTTTTGGTCTTAAAATACACAATCGGCGCGGCAATTACAATAACTATTGCCGCCAGAATAAAAAGTTTATTCTTAGACATAAACAGGTATTTCAGATAATAAAAGTCCGACGTTAATTTCCCAAATTGAACTGAGAATGAGCTTAAACCTATTCATGTCTTTACTATTTCTGGCCACGCAAAGGGTTGAAGGTTTGCCAAGTCGGAGTTTGCTCAATCGGAATAGTAATCGTAAAGGTCGTTTGTTCATGCGGTTGACTGTGCACCGTTAATTGCCCGCGGTGAGCCGTGACAATGTCTCGCGCTAAAGACAAGCCGAGTCCATGTCCATCGACCGGGGTCTTGGCGCGGGAACTCTCGCCGCGATAAAATCGTTCGAAAATCTTCGCACGATCAGCTTCCGCAATCCCGACGCCATGATTCATAACCGTGAACTGGGCTTGATGGTGGTGGCAAGCCACATCAATCTGGATGGCGGTTCCGGGATCACCGTATTTGATCGCGTTATCGATTAACACCACCACTGCTTCGGTCAGAAGATCGGCGTCGGCCTGAATGGTATGGGCGGCAAGATGGGTGGTGATGGTCATCCGCCGATGTTCGGCCGCCTTGGCCAAACGCTCCACGGCTTTAGCCACCACCGTCGTCACCGCCACCGGTTGTAACGCCAGTTGTCGGCCTTGAAGTTGGGTTAGCTTCAACAAAGCATTCGATAAGCCGGTCAGTTTAGTGACCTCCTCCACATTGCTTTTCAACATTTGCTTGGCCTCGACCAGCGTTAGATTCGGGTCACGCAAGGCCACGTCGTTTTCCGTCCGCATGGCCGTTAGCGGCGTGCGCAATTCGTGCGAGGCATCGGCCGTAAACCGCGCCTGGCTTTCCCAGGCCCGCTGGATCGGCCGAATAGTGATGGTGGCCAGCCAGTACCCGACCCCGCCGCCGAGCACAAACACCAGCGCGTTGAACTCTAAGAGCCAAATCAAAATATGCATCCGGGCGTCGGAAATCTGTTGGGAACGGGCCGTGTTGAACGCATCATCAGCAGGTTGGATGAAATCAGGAAAACCACGCTGGTATAATAATTGTTGGCGTCGCTGGAAAACATCAAGCTCCTGCGTTGAGGCGCGATAGACAAACACGCTAAAAATAGCTGACAGGGTCATAATCCCCGCCAGGTATCCGAGGGTCAAACGGATAACGGTTCTACGAAACATTTGGTTCGGGCCCTAATTGGTAGCCAAATCCGCGCACCGTTTTTATTAACTTCGGACCGGAAAACGGTTTGTCAATTTTATTCCGCAGGTAGCCGATATAAACCTCGACTGTGTTTGGTAAAATATCGGCATCGTAATCCCAGACGTGGCTGATAATCATTTCCTTAGTTAAAATTCGGCCAGCGTTTCGCATCAAATATTCTAGCAACGCATATTCTTTGCTGGAAAGCGTGATTGGTTTATCCTGGCGCCGAACGGAGTAGGTTTGTGGATCGAGCGCTAAGTCATTGACGCGCAACACGCTACCAACCGCTTGATGCGGACGGCGAAGCAAGGCCCGCACCCGCGCCAACAGCTCTTCAAACGCAAATGGTTTAACTAAGTAGTCGTCCGCTCCGCGATTCAAACCGTCAACCTTGTCGTTCAGTTGACCGCGCGCGGTCAGCATGATGATCGGCATATGTTTCCCCTCTTCCCGGACCGCCCGGCAAATAGCTAAACCGTCCGAGATGTTTGGCAACATCCGATCCAGGATGAGTAAATCGTAGGGTTTGGTGGTCGCGAATCCAATCCCTTCCAAACCATCGTAAACCACGTCGACCGCGAAGTTCTCCTGCTCGAAGCCCTTTTTCAGGGCATTGGCGATTTTATGCTCATCTTCAACAATCAGGATTCTCATGGAATATACAGTATACGCCATTTCTGAGAAATGACTGAATTATGCAGGCTGGGCCGAATAAAAGTACGGGCCGGTCCGAATTACACACCGGCCTCGAGTGCATCTAAGCTGACGACAGTCGAAAACATGACCATCCACTTATCAAGACGGGTTGAGGAATAAAAAAGACTTCATCAAATTGTTGCGCGATACAGATACACCAAACTAAACTATCTGGCTGATTGTTTCGTGTCTCACTTCTCCGCTTCGCCGATCTTTTATTTCAAATTTTTTAGCGGCCACGGTTTTTTCGCTGACCACAATTCTCATCGGTATACCGATCAAGTCGCTATCCGCAAACTTCTGGCCGGCGGATAAATCGGCGCGGTCGTCGTGCAGGACTTCCTGGCTCTGTTTCTCCAGCAGTTTAATTAAATCATTCGCGGCGTTTGCGATGGTCGAATCATGTTTAGGATTTAACTCCACGACATGGACATCAAATGGCGCAATCGAGGCCGGCCAGACGATACCTTTGTCATCGGCTAATACTTCCACCACCGTCGCCAACAAACGTCCGATACCGATGCCATAACTGCCCATCACCACTAGTTGTGATTTGCCCTGCTCGTCAGTGTAGGTTAAACCGAGCGGTGCGGAGTAGCGCGTTCCCAGTTTGAAAATGTTACCGACCTCGATCGCTTTTATTTCATCAAAGTCTTTGGTAGTTTTCTTAAACATTGATAGCACCTCGTCGTTAAACACTTCCTTATTGATCGCCATGGATTTGTCCTGGGCTAGGTAAATCGTATCCTCGCCGGTCGCGCACACCGTTTGGAACTCGTGGGAAAATTTGCTGAACACTCCCCCGCTGGCGAAAGTCATGAACGTCTGGTCGCCCAGGCCAACTGCTTCGTAAATTTTTTTATAGGCCGCGGCGGCGCGATCATAATAAACATCTAGCTCGGCCGCATTCTTCGTGAACGAGTACAGGTCTTTCATTAAAAATTCGCGACCCCGAAGTAGACCCGATTTGGCTCGCAGTTCGTTACGGAATTTCGTTTGAATTTGATAAACGAACTTAGGCAAATCGCGATACGAACTGATAAAGTTCTTCATGATT